>JBDKUU010001050.1:0-7086 GCA_039679525.1 Phycisphaerales bacterium
GAGACGTCCCGACGCGCCGCGTCCTGAACAACGTCCCACACCATCTGCTGATCGTCGGGATGGATCAGACTGCCGTAGAGGGTCTTGCCGGCGGTGAGTTCCTGGGGCGTGTAACCGGTGAGGGCCAGGGATCCCTCGCTGACGAACTCGAACGGCCATCCCGGCTCGTTTGCACAGCGGTACGCGACGCCCGGCAGGTTCGACATCAGAGTCCGCAACCTGCGCTCGCTCTCCTGCAGAGCCACTTCCGCCTTCTTGCGCTCGGTAACGTCGAGCACGGCGAACGTAACCCCTTTGGACAGATCGTTCTGATCCAACGGCGTGCCGCTGAGCATGACGTTGATGATGCGACCGTCCTTGCGCCGCCAGCGGGTTTCGAACGTGCCGGTGCCGTGTTCGCGGATCTGACGATACGTTTCCTGACCGACGCGGTCAAAGTGCTCGTCGGTGGGGTACAGCATCCGCGTCTCCACGTTGATCAGCTCCCGGCGGGAGTAGCCGGTCATCTCGCAGATACGGTCGTTCACCTCCAACATGACGCGGTCCACCACCAGCGAAATGCCGGTGGGCACCGCCCGCACGAGGCTGCGGAACCGCGTCTCGCTGGCTCGCAGAGCCTCCTCGGCGCGGCTGCGCAGCATCGCGTTGGCGAAGATCTGCCCGACCAGACGCAGGCGCTGGACCAACTCCTCGGACCAGTCCCGCTGGATCCGCACGCAGGAGAACGACACCAGGCCCAGCAGCGAGCCGGCCACCTCCAGCGGCATGACGATGATGGACTTGATCCCTTCGTGCTGGCAATACTCTCTCTCCTGACGAGCCGACTCAGGCATGTCCTCGACTCGAGCGTAGGCCAGAACGCCTCGGTCGTGTATTCGCCTCATGCACCATGCGAACTCCTGTCGATTCAGATCGGAGGAAGCCGGCGTCAGCCCCGGCGCAACCCAGGAGTGAGTGACCACCGTCCGCAGACCGAGGAACTGAATGATCGTGCCGCGGTCGATTCCGAGAAGCTTGCCGATCCGGGCCAGCCAGCGCTCGATCTGTCCGTCGATCTCGACGGTGGGCAGATTGATGAAAGCCGCGGACAACTCCGACAGAAGGGTTTCGAAACCCAGCCTCTCGCGCAGCACCTCGCCGGCGCGTCTGCGCTCGAGGGCGTTGGCGATGATCTCGGCCGCGATCTTCAGCAGCCGCGTGGCGTCCTCCGGCCAGACGCATTCCTGGCGCACGGCCGACACGCCCAGCATGCCGAAGAGCTGGCCCCCGATCATGATCGGCACGCACAAAAGCGACTTCACCGCGATCGAGTCGAGGAGCCCCTTCGCTTCCGCTTGCCGCCCCTGGAGATTCTGCACGGAGGGGATGTGCAGAACCCCGTCGCCCCTGAGCGATTCGAGACCCCAGGGAAGCCCGCCGGTCTCCACGTCCCAGACCCGCCCCTGCACGCGGTCGATCCCCTCGGCGCACCATTCGCGCACCTTGCTCATCCGCGCGCCGCCGTCGTGGAAGAGATAGACATAACAGCGGTCCGCCTGGACGAACCCCCCGATCCCGGCCAGCGTCCGCTCGACGCCCTCCTCGACCCGATCCGCCGGCAGATTGGCGAAATCCGTGGAGATGCTCGTGATGAGCCCCTCGAACTGCAAACGCCGCCGCAGCTCTTCCTCGGCGAGTTTGCGCCGCGTGATGTCGATGGCGAGCTCGACCACCCCCAGCAACCGACCGGCGGAGTCCCGCACAGGCTCCCCCCGGACCAGCCACGTGCCGCCGTTGTATCCGATGATCTCCGCCTCCTGAGAACACCCGGTCCGCAGGGCCAGATCGACGGGGCAGCCTTTGCAGGGCATCGCCGCCCCTTCCCACAACTCGTAGCAGCGACGACCGACGATCTCGTCGACAGTCTTCTTCAAGGCGTCCAGGGCGATCCGATTGGCCCACAGGATGCGATGCGAAACGTCGTGGTAGGTCACGATCTGGGGCATCGTGTTCAGAATGATCGCCTTCTCCTGCTCCGCACGCTGCAGCGCCCCCTGGATCTTCAGACGGCTGACGGCGCTTCCGATCTGAGCGGCGATGGTCTCCAGGACGACGCGGGACCATTGCGGGATCTCGTCGGTCGCGTGAGACGCGACGTTCAGGCAGGCGACCACGCGGCCTTCATGCTGGATGGGGATCATGCCGATGGCGCGCAGCCTCTCCGCTTTCTGCCCCGGCCCGATCGGAATGCCGATCTGATCGTATGTGGCGTAGGCGGGCTCGCCCTGCATGACCAGCCGCGTGTTCCGCGAGTTTGCCGGGTAGATGGCCGTTTCGGCGATGAAATCCGGGGACAAACCCTGATGGGCCTCCAGTCTCAAACCGCCGGTGTGCTCGTCCAGCGTGTAGATTCCGCCGCAATCCAAACGAGAGCTCTTGATCGCGGCGTCCAGGCAGTACTTGAGCCCTTCCCCCAGACTCGACAGACTGCTCAGGCGGATCGCCATGTCCCGCTGCAGCTTCGCCAGTCGTTCGGCCCGTCTGCGGTCGGAAATGTCCCGGACGATCGCAACCACTTCCTGCTCCGCGCAGGCGACGACCCGGCACTCGAAATCGGAGGTCTCGCCCTCCGTGCCCGGCAGACTGTATTCGAGCGTCTGGACGTGCCCGGTGTCGATCGCCGTCTGGATGAGCTGCATCAGGTTCCGCGAGGTGGACGCGGGAAAGACCTCGTCCAAATGCTTGCCCACGAACTGCGCCGGCGAGGCGGAGACGGCATCTTCCTTCGACGGCTTGCAGTCGAGGAACACGCCGCCCCGGGTGAGGCGGAACATCAGATCCGGATTGGCGTTCAGCAGCGCCTGGTTGCGGGCCTCGCTGCGGCGCAGGGCCTCCTGCGCTCGATGGCGTTCCGTCACGTCGATCACGGCCGCGTGAATCGCGGGTTGTCCCTGGTAATCGATCCGGCTCGACATGATCTCGAGCCAGCGGACCGAGCCGTCCTTGCGAATCGCGCGAAACTCGTACCGATCGGGCAGAGACCCGCCGTGCAGGCGCGTCTGATGGTTGCTCCACACCATGTCCCGATCCAGGGGATGGATGAATTCCTGCAACTGCACGCCGGACATGGTCTGCATCTCGTCGAAGGTGTACCCGGTGATCTGAGCGATCGCCCGGTTGGCGAAGACAACCCTCATGTTCTGGACGACAAGCAGGCCCTGAAGAGAGTGATCGACAATGGCGTGATAAGCCTCTTCCGCCTGCTTCCGCTGGGTGATGTCGCGGCCGATGCCCACGATCCCGACGATCTCGTTGGCGGCGTTCCGCAACGGCACCTTCGTCGTGAGATTCCACATGGGCCGACCGCTGACCCTGTCGAGAATATACTGTTCCTCGTTGATCACGGACCGCCCGGTCTGCATCAACTCCTGTTCGTCGACATCGATCTCCCGAGCCAGATCCGGGGGATTGAAGTCGGCGCCGGTTCGCCCGACGATCTCCTCGATGGATCCGAGCCCGTTGCGCCGCAGAATTTCGCGATTGCACAGAACGAAACGCCCCTGCCGATCCTTCACATAGATGGCGTCCGGCAGGTTGTCGATCAACGTGCTCAACAGGTTCCGCTCGTCCGCCAGTTTCTGCTCGGTCAGCCGATGCAGCGTGGCATCCCAACCGGTCACGACCAGGCAGGTCAGGTCCGCGATCGCGACGCGCCGGCAGGTCATGACCATCGGCACGATCCGGCCGTTCCTGCTGCGGCAGGCAGAATCCATCTGAATCATCTGGCCGTCGAAGGCCTTCCGGGCGGCCTCTTCAACCGCCTGGCGGTGCTCATCGGCCACGATGTCGAAAACGGATGCCTGCGCGAGTTCCGGATCGGAATACCCCGTCAGAATCTGGAAGAACCGGTTCCACCGAAGAAGCCGAAACTCCCGGCTGACGACAAAGAGAACGCACGGCAGCGAATCGATCAGGAATTCGGGGAAACTCTCCTCCACGCTTGCATCAGGGCGATGTGTGTTCTGCACTTGATTCTTCGCTGCCTGCCCGTGCATACTGCCCATCCATAGAGCCGCACCGAAGAAGAGAATGCCACGCCCCTTCTCCCTGCGTCCACGCCTCCGATTACCCGGCTCACAACCCCTCGAAGACCGGCTGCAACACAACCGAGACCAGCGAACGGTCCATCAATATAGTTACCATGCCAACGAAGTCGCCGCCTGTCAAGATGGAAACCGGATTCTCCGACGGCAGCCGGGGCATTCCTTCCCCGCCGGGCCGCCCCATGGAAATGCAGGCCGCTCAGGCAAACCGCCATTCGGGAATACCGGCACGGGATCAGGGGCTTTCCTGCCTTGATTTCGCAAAACACCTATGCAAAATTTCTTCTCTTCAACACAAATTCTGCATCCCATGCCGAACCTCCCCCCCTGCAACCCGTATTCCTTATAGGACGCAAAAAAGTAAATAACTCTTGGGCTCAAGCGCCGAAGCACGATTGCCGATACGGCAAGAACCCAAGAAATGATTTTTCTCCCCTCCGGAAAACATCGGGTAGCGCCATGTTACTCGATGTTTTCTTTTGCGCACGCGCAGGAGAAGAGCATAGGACAAATCGGACCTATGAGACCGATAGGACCTCTCTCCCCTGTCTGGAACACTCTCAGGCGTTCTGGCCGCAGCACTTCTTGTACTTCTTGCCGCTGCCGCAGGGGCAGGGATCGTTGCGGCCGACCTTCGGCTGATCCAGCTTGATCTGCTTGACCTGCACTTCGCCCTGCGGCGCCTGGCCCTCGGCCTGCTGCTCTTCCCCGGCGGCGAACTGCTTCACCTGATCGTGCGAGGTCTGGCTCACCTGCCAGACGCTCCTCGCCCGCGCCCCCGCCTCCAGGTGCACGCGGAAGATGATGTCGGTCACGTGGTCTTCGATGGATTCCAGCATCTCGTTGAACATGCGGAATCCTTCTCGCTTGTACTCGACCTTGGGGTCCTTCTCCGCGAACGAACGCGTCCAGATGCTGTCCTTGAGGTGATCCATCGCATAGAGATGGTCCTTCCAGGTGCTGTCGTAGACCTGCAGAAGGACATAGCGTTCCAGATGCGCCAACTCGGCGCGAAGATACTCGCGGCCCACCTGAACCAGACGCTGCCGTGCGGCGTCGCCGCCATCTCCAAGATCCTCCTCCCGGATAGAGGCGTTGAACCGCTGGTTGGCCCATTGCACGAGCTCGGGTTTCTTGAGGCTCCCGATCTGGCGATCGAGCTCCTCGTCGAGCCGGCCGTCGTTGTAGCTCTCGCTGAGCGTCATCAATTCCCCGTGGAGGTCGCGGGGTTTGATGTTCTGCAGGTGTTCGAGGGTGAAGCCCGCGTTGTACTTGCGGTTCGCCCAGTTGGCGAGGTCCTCGAAGCCGTAGACGTTGGGGCCTTGCGGACTGTAGATCATGCTCAGCGCGAACTCGACGGGGTACTCGATCTCCCGGCGGCGATACTTCGCCGCGGTCTGTTCGAGGACCAGTTGACGCACCTCCTCGGCGTTCTTGCCCGTCAACTGCTCCATGTCGAAAGTCACGTCGAACTTCGCCCTCGCCCACTCCACGAAACGGCGTACGGCGAAGTCCTCCCGCACGAAGTCCTGCAGCGCCGTGCAGTCTTTCTTGTTCACCTGGTCGGCCGCCGCCGCCACGAGCTGTTCCTCGATCTCGTCGGGCGACTGGCTCTTGACCTTGCTCATGCTCAGGTTCACGTGAAACGCGCTCATCGCCCACTTGGACAGGCCGGCGACGTCCCACGTGTTCGGGTCTTCGTAGTCTTCCAGGTACTCGCCGAGCGACAGGGAGATGTCGTTCTTGACGCTGTCGCGCGCCTTGCCCTTGATCAGCTCCTCCATCTCCTTCGGTTCGAGGCCTGCCACGTCGCCCGGCTTGAGCTCCACGTCGAAGTTCACCTTGGCCCACTCCACGATGCATCGAAGCGGATAGTCCCTGTCGAGCATCGTCTTGGCCTGCTTGGTGACGACCGAGTCGATCATCCCCTCGATCAACTGCTTGATGTTCTTGCCGCCGAGCAGGTCCCGCCGGCGGGAATAGAAGATCTTCCGCTGGTAGTCCATCACCTCGTCGTATTCGAGGAGGCTCTTGCGGATCTCGAAATTCCGCTCTTCGACCTTCTTCTGAGCCCGCTCGATGCCCTTGCTGATCCGCTTGTGGTAGATCGGCTGCCCTTCCTCCCAGCCGATCCAGGAGAGGGCCTTGACCGTCCACTCGCCCGCGAAGACCCGCATCAGGTCGTCGTCGAAGCACAGGAAGAACTGGCTGGAGCCCGCGTCGCCCTGCCGGCCGGCGCGGCCGCGCAACTGGTTGTCGATGCGCCGAGCCTCGTGCCGCTCCGTGCCCAGGATGTGCAGGCCGCCGATCTCGGCGACGCCGGGGCCGAGCTTGATGTCCGTGCCGCGGCCGGCCATGTTCGTCGCGAACGTCACGTTGCCGCGGGTCTTGCCGTCGCGGCCCTGGTGCTGCTGCCCGGCCTTGGCGACGATGACCGCCTCGCGTGCGTGCTGCTTGGCGTTGAGCACTTCGTGGTCGAGGCCGAACCGCTTGGTCAGGGCGTTGGAGAGCAGCTCGCTCTTTTCGATGCTGATCGTGCCGACCAGGACCGGCCGGCCTTCGCTGCTGACGCGGTTGATCTCGTCGACGATCGCGTCGAACTTCTCCCGCATCGTCTTGTAGATCACGTCGTCCTGGTCGTTGCGGACGCACGGCCGGTTCGTCGGGATGACCACAACGTCGAGCTTGTAGATCTTCATGAACTCTTCGGACTCGGTCGCCGCGGTGCCCGTCATGCCGGCGATCTGGTCGTAGAGTTTGAAGAAGTTCTGGAGCGTGATCGTGGCCAGGGTCTGCGTCTCTTCCTTGATCGTGACGCCTTCCTTGGCTTCCACGGCCTGGTGCAGGCCGTCGGACCACTGCCGCCCGTGCATCAGGCGGCCGGTGAACTCGTCCACGATGATGATCTTGTTGTCCATCGCGACGTAGTCCTTCTCCCGCTCGTAGACGACGTGGGCCCGCAGGCTCTGCTCCAGCAGGTGCGGCCACTCCATGTTCGAGCCGG
>JBDKUU010001051.1:0-6679 GCA_039679525.1 Phycisphaerales bacterium
GAGGTTTTATCGCCGGGGTCCTTCGGCATTTCGTTAAAGGTAGAATGTAGCATCTCACCCGGCCGAATGAAAGAAAAAAATTTGACAGCCGCCCGGAACCGCTATACGCTTGTATATCGCCCGAGCGGCACATTTCTCGTGTAAGGTCTTATTGGTGAAGAGTTTACGGCAGGTTTCCATCATAGGGTTGGGGCTCCTCGGCGGCTCAGTCGCACTGGCCGTGCGTCAGCGCATGCCCGGCGTCAGGGTGGTCGGCTACAGCCACCGCGCCGCCACGCGCCGCAAGGCCAAAGCCCTGGGGATCGCGGCCCAGGTCGCCGGCGATCTTGCCGCTGCGACCGCTGCGGCCGACCTCGTGATCGTGGCCACTCCGATCTTCACGTTCGAGGGGTACTTCAGAGACCTCTCCGGCGTCGTGCCATCGGGCTGCATCGTTACGGACGTCGGCTCGACCAAGGTGCTCCCGCATCAGTGGGCCGAGCAGACTCTGGGAAACGCCGCCCGATACGTGGGGTCGCATCCGATCGCCGGGTCCGAGCAGCGAGGCGTCGAGTTCGCGCGTGACGACCTCTTCGACACGGCCCGGTGCATTCTGACCGCCACGCCGACGACCGACCGCGAGGCCATGAAGCTGCTCAAGAGCTTCTGGTCCGCCCTCGGCTGTTCGATGCGAATCATGAGTCCTGTCGAACACGATCGCGTCTACGCGAACATCAGCCACCTGCCGCACGTGATAGCTGCAGGACTGGTCAACGCGAGCGACGACGAAGACATGAAGTTCGCCGGCAAGGGGTTTCTGGATAGCACCAGGATATCCTCCGGCCCGGCTTCGATCTGGACGGACGTTCTCCTGGCCAACCGCGAGAACATCGCCGCAGGGCTCGACCGCGCAATCGCCGAGCTGACGAGATTGCAGGCGGCCATCAGGGATGGGGAGAGGGACCGGATCACGGACTTGCTCGAGAACGCTCGAAGCAAACGTGCCGCCCTCGTTAAATACAAGATCAGAAAGAAGGAACTACTTTAGTGAGACAATGGCGTTTTGAGGTCTTCAACCGGCCCAGCCTTCCCGATGTGCAGGGCAACAGCGTACTGGCCGATATTCGCGAGTTGGGGATTGCGTCGGTGGAGGTCGTTCAGTCGGCCCGGGTCTTCCTGATCGAGGCGGATTTCGACCAGGCGTTCGCGGAACGCGTGGCGCGCGAGCTGCTGACGGACCCCATCTGCGAGCAATACCATATCGGGCGAAGCGGCCCGCCGGCCGGACTGGCCAAAGCGACGCTGATCGAGGTTCACCTCAAGAGCGGCGTGACTGACCCCGTGGCCGAATCGGTCATGGCGGCCATCAAGGACATGGGGGCAACCCCCGCCGGCGTGCGGACGGCCCGCAAGTACATCGTCCTGGGCGAGATCAAGCCCAGCCAGATCGAGACGATCGCCCGCAAGATCCTGGCCAACGACGTGATCGAGGACGTCGTGCTCGGCGATCAGGCAGAGCCGCCGAGCCCGCACCTGAAGCCCTATGAGCTGAACCTCACTCACTGGCCCATTCGGGACCTCGACGACGCGGGGCTCGAGAAGCTCAGCAAAGAACGGGACCTGTTCCTGAACCTCGTCGAAATGAAGACGATTCAGGAGTACTTCCGCCGGCTCGAGCGAGAGCCGACGGACATCGAGCTCGAGAGCATCGCCCAGACCTGGAGCGAGCACTGCGTCCACAAGACGCTCAAGAGCCAGGTCGATATGGACCACGAGGGCGAGCAGATCCACTTCGACAACCTGCTCAAAGAGACCGTATTCAAGGCCACCAAGCAGCTCGACAAGCCCTGGTGCATCTCGGTGTTCGCCGACAACGCCGGCGTGATCGAGTTCGACGAGCAGTCGGCCGTGTGCTTCAAAGTCGAGACGCACAATCACCCGTCCGCTCTGGATCCGTACGGCGGCGCGGCCACCGGCATCGGCGGCGTCATTCGCGACCCGATGGGCACCGGCATGGGCGCCCGCCCGATCGCCAACACCGACATCTTCTGCTTCGGCCGGCCGGACAAGAAGCTGGACGAAGTGCCCAAGGGCGTTCTGCACCCCCGCCGCATCATGCGGGGCGTCGTGTCGGGCGTCCGCGACTACGGCAACCGCATGGGCATCCCGACGGTCAACGGAGCGATCTACTTCGACGACCGCTACATGGCCAATCCGCTCGTCTATTGCGGCAACATCGGCGTGATGGACAAGACCAAGGCCTTCAAGCATCAGCAGAGCGGCAACCTGATCGTCGTCGTGGGCGGGCGAACCGGCCGCGACGGCATCCACGGCGCCACGTTCTCCAGCGGCCAGATGACGCACGAGCACGAGACGATCTTCTCGCACGCCGTGCAGATCGGCAACGCGATCACGGAGAAAAAAGTGCTCGACGTGCTGGTTCAGGCCAACGAGGCCGGACTCTACGAGGCGATCACCGACTGCGGGGCCGGCGGCCTGAGCAGTGCGGTGGGCGAGATGGGCGAGAAGCTCGGGGCCGAGGTGGATCTCGACAAGGTGCCGCTCAAGTACACGGGTCTGAGCTACACGGAGATCTGGATCAGCGAAGCCCAGGAACGAATGGTGATCGCGGTCAAGCCGGAGAACCTGGACGCGGTTCAGAAGATCTTCGCCAGCGAGAACGTCGAGGCGACGGTCATCGGCCGCTTCACGGACGACAAGAAGCTTCACCTTCGCTACAACGGCCAGCAGGTGGGCGAGGTCGACATGGAGTTCCTGCATGATGGCGTGCCGAAGTACCGGCGCCAGGCCGCATGGAAGAACCCCAAACTCAGCGAGCCGAGGCTTCGCAAGAAAGACAATTATACGGCCGACCTTCTGCAATTGCTGTCGTCCTACAATATCGCCAGCAAAGAGTGGGTCATCCGCCAGTACGACCACGAGGTCCAGGGCGGCTCGGTGGTCAAGCCGCTGATCGGCGTGGCCAACGACGGTCCCAGCGACGCCGCGGTCGTGCAGCCCAAGTACACCTCGCAGAAAGGCATCGCGATCAGTTGCGGCATGAACCCGCTGTACGGCGACATCGACCCCTACTGGATGGCCCTGGCGGGAATCGACGAGGCCGTCCGGAACCTGGTCTGCGTCGGCGGACGCGTGGACCGCATCGCCCTGCTGGACAACTTCTGCTGGGCCCGCTGCACCGATCCGGAAGTCCTCGGAAGCCTCGTGCGGGCGGCGCAGGCCTGCTACGACGGCGCGATCGCCTATCAAGCCCCCTTCATCTCGGGCAAGGACTCCCTGAACAATGAGTTCGTCTGCGAGGACGGCTCGCTCATTCGCATCCCTCCCACGCTGCTGGTCAGCGCGATGTCGATCGTGGACGACATCGACAAGTGCGTGACGATGGACCTCAAGCGCGCGGGCAACATGCTCTTCGTCGTGGGCCGGACGAACAACGAGTTGGGCGGGTCGCACTACTACAAGGAGCGCGGCCACACGGGCGCGAACGTGCCCACGCTCGACCTGACGCTGGCGCCGCAGATCGCAGGCCGCATCGCGTCGGCCATCGCCGACGGACTGGTCGCGAGCTGTCACGACTGTTCCGAGGGCGGCCTGGCCGTCGCGTTGGCGGAGATGGCCTTCGCCGGCGGGCTGGGAATCGAGGCCGGCCTGCGGAGCCTGCCCAAGAGCAAGGACTGCTCGCGGACGGACGCGCAACTGTTCAGCGAGTCCAACAGCCGGTACATCGTCGAAGTGACGCCGGAGAATTTCGACGCCTTCGCCAAGAGAATGCTGAACCTCCCGTTCGGACAGATCGGAACGGTGACCGGGACGCCGCGGCTGGTCATCAAGGACGAAGACGGCCGGCGCGTCGTCGACGCCGAGATCGACGCCCTCAAGCAGGCGTGGCAAAAGACTTTCAGTTGGTGACAACACGATTGGAGCTTAGGGATCACAGATGGGACAAGTTCGAGCGATCATCTTGCGGGCGGCGGGAATCAACACCGACCTGGAGACTCAATACACGTTGGAATTGGCCGGGGCCCAGGCGGACCGCGTCCACATCAATCGAGTGATCGAGAACAAAGGACTGCTCGATCAATACCACATTGCGATCTTCCCCGGCGGCTTCAGCTACGGGGACGACGTCGCGGCCGGCAAGATCATGGCCAACCAGGTCGTGCACCACCTAGCGGAGCCCGTCCAGAAATTCATCGACGACGGCAAGCTCGTGCTGGGCATCTGCAACGGCTTCCAGGTCCTGGTCAAGGCGGGCATCCTGCCCGGCGGCAACGGCTTCCGGCAGGAAGATGTCACGATCACCAACAACGACAGCGGCAGATACGAAGACCGCTGGGTCTACCTCGAACCGCAGACGGATCGCTGCGTCTTCATCGAGCCCGGCAAGCGGATCTACGTGCCCATCGCGCACGGCGAAGGCAAGATCGTTCCGAAGGACGCGGAAGCCCTGCAGAGGCTCAAGAGCGAAGGTTACGTCGCCTTCAAGTACGTCGACGCCAACGGACAGGAAGGCCCCTTCCCGATCAATCCCAACGGCTCCACCGAATCGATCGCGGGGCTGACCGACAAGACCGGCCGAGTCCTCGGGCTCATGCCGCACCCGGAGCGATACATCCGCCGGACGCAGCACCCCCACTGGTCGCGCATGGCCAAAGATCTCCAGCCGGACGGCATCCAGATGTTCCGCAACGCCGTCAAGTACGTTCGGGAGAATCTGCTGGCCTCCTGCCCCGCATAGCGGCCCGATCGTCGATCCTCGGCAGGCTCGCCCTAGTCACACGCAATTCTGCGCCCGGAGCAGATCGGCGTTGCGCACGCAGTCTAAGTTGATCCCCTCGCCCGGAATGCGGATTCGGATTGGCTTTTGCGAGGGTTTTATCATCCCGCAGTTCCCTTTGTCCTCATAGCCCCCCCGTCCGCCCCGCCCCGACCTGCTTTCGAGGAACGTGCCTATTGGCGAATGAGCATAACTCCAATTGTGCCTCATCCCCCCCGCGGAATCCAATAGATGGACTCTGCGATGGCCGGGTGATCGCGGGGCTCGCACCAGTCGCGAGAACTTCGCAACAACAGGGAAAGGTGTCGGAAAGGAGGTGAGCGCTGGAGGTCGAAGTGATGGGGAACCTCCTGATTCCGCGTGTTTCACAACTCGGACAATGTTCGGAAATAAAGAGATAGTGAAGGAGCACACAATGAGAAGATCGCAACAGCACAGCAAGTTCCGGGTACGGACCGTCGTAGCGGCGATTCTCGTCGCAGCTCTCTGCACCGGCCTTGCGCTGGCGGCCTACGACGACGACCAGAGCAGCCAGCAGGGGCAGCAAAGCTGGCAACAAGGGCAGAACCAGGATCGCCAGCAGAGTTCAATGCAGTCCCAGGACCAGGATCAGGGCTCCTGGCAGCAACAAGGCCAGCGGTCAGGCATGTCGCAGGGCCGCAACCAGCAGATCGAACGACAGGTCGCCAATGAGCTGCGTCAGCAGGGATTCGGCCAGAACGGTCAGATCATGGTTCTGGCCATTGGCGACCGCGTGATTCTCCTGGGGACCGTTCCGGATCAACAGCAGAAAGACCAGATCGATCAGGCGGCCAATCAGGTCTCCGGCGTCCAACAGGTGGACAACCGCCTGCACGTCAGCACCGGGTCTGCACGCCAGAACGATTCGCAGCTTCGGCGGCAGATCGAGCAGCAATTGCGAAACCAGACCGCTGCCGGCCAGAATGTTCAGGTGCAGGTCCGCAACGGACGGGTGACTCTCAACGGACAGGTGGACAACTGGCAGGAAGTGGCCGACGTGCTCGACACGGCGTTCGCCTCCGGGGCTCGGAACGTCACCAGCCAACTGAACGCCAGCCAGGGACAGTCGGCCATGAGTCAGAGCGACCGCGGATATCAGTCCGGCATGGGCCAGGATCAGTGGCAGGGCCAGCAGGGCGCCGGCCAGAGCTCCCAGACCAATCGCGGGTATCAGTCACGCATGGGCCAGCAGGACATGGGCCAGAGTTCGCAGACGGACCGCGGCTACTATCCGCCGTACGGCTATACGCCGGGCCAGGGTGATCAGTCGCAGTGGCAGGACCAGTCCGGCTATGGCCAGCAGCGACAGGGCCGCATGGGCCAGGGCCGGCAGCAGTGGGAGCAGCAGAGTGGCACGGGCATGCAACAACAGGGAGGCCAGCAGATGTCGGCCTCGGACCTGGCGCTGGCCCAGAGAGTCGCGATGCAGCTCCAGCAGCAACTGGGAACCGCCAAGACGGTCCATGTCATGGATCCGCGAGCCATCTACATCCACGTCTCGCAGGGCACTGTCAAGCTGCACGGGGCCGTTCAGGACAACAGCCAGAGGCAGCAGGCCGAGCAGATCGCCCGGTCCGTCCGCGGCGTGCAGAATGTACAGAATCAACTGCGGATTGCCGGCCAGGACGAGGAATACCAGACCTTCGGCTATGTTCCCGGGCAGTCGAGCCAGAGCCAGGGCCGAAGTCAGTGGGGCAGCGGCAGCCAGCAGGGCCAGACCGGCAGCACGAGCGGCACGAGCGGAACGAGCGGCCAGTCCGACCAGGAATCGTGGGGAACCAGCGGCAGCGGACAGGACTCGTACGGCAGCACGAGCGGTCAGTCCAACTCGAGTCAGTCGGGAACCGGCAGCAGCGGACAGAGTCAGTTCGGCAGTTCCGG
>JBDKUU010001052.1:0-7515 GCA_039679525.1 Phycisphaerales bacterium
CTCCTCGTCCGTGCCGTTGATCTGGCTCTGGTGCGTAGCCTCGAGATTGAACACGCTGAAGAACGGCTGGCCCACCATGCGGTTTCGCCAGTGCGCCTTGCTGCTCACCTCGTTCCACAGCGTCGGGTCTTTGAAGTTGTAGTCTTCCTTGACGTTGTTCGAGCAGTAGTAGCCCGCGGCCCGCAGCAGCTTGGGCAGCGGCTCGATCTGCCTGGGGATCGCAACCTCCGAGCGCAGGTGCTGCGTGCCCAGGGACGTGGCGTAGACGCCGGTGATCAGGCACGATCGCGACGGCGAACAGACCGGGGCCGTCGCATAGGCGTTGGAGTAGAGGATCGAGCGGCCCGCGAGCCGGTCGATGTTGGGCGTGACCGCCAGCGGATCGCCGTAGCAGCCCAGGTACGGACTGATGTCCTCGCAGGTGATCCACAGGATGTTGGGCTTCTGCGGGAAGTACATCTGCGGCTGCGCCACAGGCTGGACCGGGGCCGGAGCCGGGTAAGACCCCGAATCGACGCACCCGGTCAGCGCGACGCCGGCAGCCGCAACCCCGGCGGTCTTCAGAAAATCACGACGTGTGCGAATGTGCGCATCCATTGTGTTGCTCCATAACAATATTTCAGTCGACCCATCCTCCGTGGTCGCATCCGTCAACTGCTATTGCATCTATTCCATGCGAGCGGCGCTATTCCAGTCGCAGGAACTGGCCTCTTCGTAGGACGAGAGTCCTCGCTCGTCCAAGAGGGTCGGGCGAGGACGCCCAACCTACGAAGAAGCATCCACCAACCCGTTCACCAAACCATAGCGACCAGTACGTCACCGCACTTCGACAACCTTCGCGTCCCGAACGCTGCGGACGGGCTTCTCGTCGTGGCCGACCAGTTCCGCCGTCACGGTGCAATCGCCCGGCTCGGCCGGCACGGCCAGCACACCCGACAGGTTCGCGCTGCCCAGGGCCTCTATTGTACAGGGAATCTCGCGGGAAGCGACAATCTTGCCGTCCTTGGCCGCAATGCGAAGCCGCAGCGTGCCCTGCCACTTCTCGTACGTGTCGTTGATGGCGATCGCCTTGAACTCGGCGTCCTTGCCCGCGGGCAGGTCCTGGCCCCAATAATCCAGCATGATCCCGACCGGGGAGAACGCGTCGCGGACGTACTTCTCGAAGTTCGGCTCGAGCCGTAGCTTCTCCATGTCGATGAAATGGTCGCTCGTCGCGCCGCCCTCGGGACGAGGCTTGTCGCCGGCCCGCGAATAGCCCAGGCCACAGAAGTGCAGGACTCCCGCGCACGCGCGGTGGGCCCGCCAGAATTCGGTCTTGGCCGCGAGGTACTTCGCGTACAACTCGCGACGCTGCTCGGTCGTCGAGTTCGGGCCCAGCAGCTTCTCGTAGACCGGGCCTGTCAGACAGGTGGTCGTGCCGTCGCGATTGAGCCAGAGCCATCCGTACTCGTTGATGATGATGGGCAGCTTAAGCTTTTGCTGCGCCGCGTTCAGCGGAGGCACGCCTGAGACGTTCGCCAGGTCCTTGAGGCTCTTGACCTTCGAACTGCCCCAGTCGGAGTTGAACAGGCCGATCATCAGGTAGGGATGCGTCTCGACGCAGTCGGCCTCGCTCTGCGGCTCGCCCCAGCCGTTGTCCCACGGCCGGTTCGAGAGGTCCCAGTGCCGGATCGTGCTGAGGGCCTTGCCGGTCTCGGCGGTGTTGCTCTCGTTCTGGGCGTCCCAGATCACCACGCACGGATGGTTCCACCGCTCGCGCATCCACTGGACGTATTCCTGCATGATCGGCCCGGCCTTGACCTTCTCCGGGTCCTCGCCCAGCGTCCAGATCGGGAACTCGTCCTGGATCAGGAAACCCTCCTCGTCCGCGATGTCGTACCAGATCTCCGGCGGGAAACCGATGCAGTAGCGGATCGAATTCCAGTGCATGCTCTTGAACTTCTGATGGAGCCGCCGCACCCAGTCCTTCCGCCACGGCCGGTCGCCCCGCTCGGCGTCCTCGAAGAACCGGTACGCGCAGACGTTCGTGCCCCGCATGAAATAGGGCTTGCCGTTGAGGACCGCCCGGCCGCTCTCGCGGTCGAAGCGGAACTCCCGCATGCCGAAACGCGTCTCGGCCGAGTCGCCGTTCGTGGTGACCTTCAGGTTGTAGAGGAACGGGTTTTCGGGACTCCACAGTTGGCAGTCCCGGATCGGGATGCTCACATGAATCGTCTGCGACGGCGCCTGCGCGATCTTTGGCAGCTTGAACGTTCCCACGACCCGGCCGCTCTTGGCTTCGGTGATTTCGTAGCTGATCGAGTCGCCGCCGGAGCCCACCGGCCTCCGCAGTTCGGTGACGACCTTCGCCTTGCCGGTGGAGATGTCCGGAACGACCTGGATGTTGTTGATGAAAGGCTCGCCCGTCAGGATCAGCTCGACCAAATCGTAGATGCCGGGGATATAAAGGTATTTCTCAAAGTCCCACCCGCTCGGCTGACCCGCCGGCAAGGCCCCGCGGTCGGCTCCGACGCGCACGATCAGCACGTTCTCCTGGCCTTCGCCTTTGAGCTGCGGCTTGACGTCCAGCAGCGCGGGCGTAAAGCACGGCAGGTGCTCGCCGACAACCTGGCCGTTGAGCCAGACCTTCGTTCCGTAGCAGGCCTTGTGGATCTTCAGCATCGCGACGGGCGGCGCCATCCCCTTGACGGTGAACGTCCGCCGGTACCAGAAGGCCTGCCGCTTCTCGCTCTTCTTGCCGACCTCCTCGAACGCCGGCTCGGCCATGTCGATCAGCCCGGGCACCGGCACCGTGTGCTCGAACTTCTCAGGGATCGCGATCCTCGCCCCCTCGGCGACCTGCCAGGTCCCGTCCAGGTCGATCACCCGCCGATCCATGGCGACGCCGCCGGATGCTTTCTTCGACGTCCCGGCGGCCCCGCCGCCAACCATCGCTGCGCACATCCCCACGATAAAAAGCCCAACCGTAGTCCTCATGACCAGCTCCTATATCCATCCAACCCGGCCTGTGCCACGCGAGACATCATAGCACGTTCCGCCACGACAATCCACCGATTCGCGGCGTCACGACGGACCGCGCCCCGCCGACGCGTCAAGTCCCGCAGGCCTCTCATGGGACTCTCCGGCGCTACGCGAACCCTGTATGGTAGATTCCCCTTGACTTCGGGGGGTGAATTGGGTAGACTCATAACACTTGTGCCATTCATCTGTCTGTGGAGTGGAGTGAGAGCCAACCTGTTTCGACTCATCGGAGGACTGGGATGAAGAATCGTACTCAACTGATCGCTCTCTGCGTGCTCTCTCTCTTTGCTGTGGGATCGGCCAACGCCGCGCCGACCATCGATCAGGATCAGCCCCTGGACACCTGGCCCATGGCTGCCATCTATCAGACGGGTCTGGCCCAGTCGTTCCAGCAGGCCGCCGGCAATGTGGCCGGAGCGGGCATATTCCTCAGCGCGTGGTCCACGTCGGGCAGCGTGGCGACGATTTCTCTGTGGGACAATCTGCCCAACGCAGGCGGCACGCAGCTCGCCAGCGGAAGCGGCGTAGGCTCGGCGGGCAATTGGGTCGATGTGTTCTGGAGTCCCGTGGCGGTCGTTCCGAACACGACCCTGTATCTCGTCTTTACCTCGCCCGACGGCAACGTGGTCCTCGGGGGCGACACATCGAATCCGTATCCTCGCGGAATGGCGTTCGCAGACATCGGCTATGGGGCATTTCCGACGTATGACTATGCGTTCCGCACCTATAGCGACGACACATTTGTCGCCGCCGTCCCCGCGCCGGGCGCCCTGCTGCTCGGCAGCCTCGGAGCCGGCCTGATCGGATGCCTCCGCAGACGCGCGTCGCTCTAAGGCGATCCTCGTCAACAACTCGACACAACAAGGGCCGGTCCCAAGCCGGCCCTTTCTCTTTTCTCGGAATACTGATCGACCCCCGACGGCCACAATCGTTTTCCCTGTCGTGTCCGGCCCTACTCCAGAATCTGAACAGATATGGTGTCCGGCACGGCGATCCGCGGTTCGCCGAGTTCCAGCGAGAAGCGAAGGACACGACCAACCCACTCGGAAGCCAAGGATGGCGGGAGAGTCAATCTCGCGACGCCCATCCCGCAGTCGTCCAGAACGCCGTCGAATCCGCTGAAGACCATCGTCTCAGGCAATGCGACATCGAGGGTGTTGGGGCCATCCAGGCCGTCCAAGATCGAACAGCACAGATGGTATGTCTGAAGTCCCTTGTCGGGCCCGAGATTGGCATAGAATTCGATCGAGCCCCCCCGAGCGGCGGAGACCGCGCTGACGCTGGAGCCCAGCGTCGCCACGGAAAACGTATGCGCCTGGGCCTTGCCGATGTAAGGGTGCGTCTCGTCGCGGCCGGAGGCGTCCTTGGCCCTCAGATAGTACTGAACCTTCATGCCCACGGGCTGGACCGGGATGTAGGCCAGATACTGACGCTCCCCTGCCCCAGGGTCCGGAGCCATCGCAACGGTGTTCCACGAGGCCGCCGCCTCTGGATCGTTGACGTCGTGCACCGCTCTCCACACCACCACCGGCGTCCCCTCGACGAACTCGGTTCCGCTGAAGGCTTCGATCTCGGCGCGGATCGGAAAGCCCTGCGATTCCGGCGGCCGGTCCAGCAGGGGCACGTGCTTGATGTACAACATCTTCGCATCGGCGATACCCAACGTGTCACAGTGCAGAGCCCAGAACGATCCCCACTTGCTGGGCTTGCTCTTCTTGGTGGAAACGGGGTTGTCGAATCCGATCACTTCGTAGCCCGGCATGGCCGCCCGATACACGGCCAGGGCATCGGCGTCGCTCGCGCGAGCCATGGTGGGGACAAGAACCTTGCGATTGAGGATCAGAGAATTGATGTACGGCTCGTCCTTGGGGATGTCCAGACGCAGCACCCTGTAAGGCGTGCCGTAGCAACTGATCTGCCTGCGAAAGTACGCCGCAGCGGCTTCCGTACGCTCGTAGAGCGGGTTCGACGACGAATACCGTACGACCAGGATCGTGTCCGGCGAAAGAAACTTGGCCAGGCAATCGATGTGGGGAGGAATGCTGAATTCCCTGGTAACCGGATTGGAGATGATGTGGTAGGTGTGGATGCCCCAGTAGTCGAGAACTCGCTCCGCCAGCGTGTAACCCGCGTCCCCGTATAGGAAACGGTAATGATCAGCGATAAACTGAAGGGAGACGGCAGCGCCTTGACCGTCGGTCATGAAATCGCCGCCCGGTGTGGGCACGCCGCTGTAATACATGGGATACCCCTGCCTGGGAAACCATTCGGCAGCACTTCCTGCGATTACGCCATTGCCCATAAAGGCGGACTTGTTGCGATCGATGAACAGCAGCCAAGGCAGATCATCCCGCGGAATCGGGTCATACACGGTCCTGTTGAACTCGCAGCGATTCATGTCGAGGCCGTACGTCGGCAGCTTCGTCTGCATCTCCTGGTACTCGTCATCCGAGTTATAGAGAAGGACCATGTTCACATCTTCGGCGATACGCTTGTAGAAATCGGGATTGTCGATCATCTGCCAATCGACGACCACGGTCTGCATCGGCTCAAACTCCGCCGGGATGCGAACGGGCTTCGGCGGCGCCGTGGTCAGCATGTCCCCCTCTCCCGCCCGCGCCACCGTCGCGAGCAGCATCACAAGCAACCCAGACAGTTGGAGCATGAAACTCTTCGAAATGACTCGAGAACACTTCATGACGCCTCTCCTTTCCACTCACTCGCACTGTGTCACGTGTTTCGCCGGCCCCGGCGTTCTCGCGAGGCAGCCGGACAAAGGGCGTACGCCGCCCGCAACAGAATTGAGAAACCGCCGGCCGGATGGGTGAAGCTCCTTCCGCAGCTTCCCAATGCCGATTCGCTTTATCCTCTCAGTATAGGCGCAGGTCGCGACATAGTCAACCTGTTTCCCCAACAAATGACGGTTCCGGGCACATGACCGTTTCTGCGACGGAGCCCGGTCGGGAAAAGGGGACATTCTACTTTTCCACCAACCCTCATCGACTGACTGGTGCCGAAGGCCGGTGGCCGAAAAGTAGAATGTCCCCTTTTCTTGTCTCGATTTCTACTTCACCTCCGGACGATCCAGGTCGACGCCCATCTCTTCGAACTGTGCGGCGGCGTTCAAGAAGTGCGCCGTGATCCAGAAGACCGTCCAATGCTCCGCGTAGCCCCCGCGGGCCCGCGACGGGTCGGACAAGTCGCCCGCCTGGAGGAAGTTGGTGTGCTGGATCTGCTCGCCCTGACTGCCGTAGGGGTCGATGATCTGCCCGCAACTGCGGTACATCACGGCCGCCAGCCGCTTCAGGTCGTCGCGATGCAGGTAGTCGCCCATCCGCCAGATCTCGGGCGTGTAGAGCACGCCGAAGACGTCGAGGTGCTGATTCTGCGCTGAGACGATCGTCCAGCCACGGGTCTTGAAGCCGTGGTCGCGGAGCCGGCCGGGCGGCATGTCGATGTCCCACAGCACGGCGTAGGTGAGCGCGACGTCCATCGCGTGCTCGGCCCATCCCAGATAGCGAGGCTCCTTCGTCAGCTCGTAGACCGCCAGAAACGCCTGGAAGCCGGCCAATGCCCCTTCCTTGTCCTCGCACTGCGCGTCGAGCGTCCCGCCCCAGTAGGGTTCTGTCATGTCGAGATGCCGCCGGGCGTAGTGCTCGGCCGCCTTGATCGCGGCCCGCTTGAACGACTCGTCGCCGAACAAGGCGAAGCCCTTGCACAGCGGCGAAACGAAGAACCCTTCGTTGGTCGAGATGGGATGCCAGTCGTCCTGCAGGATCCGCTTCGCGTGGATCTCGCAGGCCTTCTGCAGAAACGCTTCCCAGGGCTTCGTGTCGATGCCCCCCTGCTTGCGTGCGATCAGGATGGCTCTCGCGAAATTCTCCATCGCCTGGCCCTGCGATACGGCGTTCTGCTCCGACCATTTGCCCGAGCCGGCCGAGTAGTGCAGCAGGAAACCGTTCTCGTTGAAAGGCGCGGTCGTCAGGAAGTCGAGCGAGCGGACGGCCATGTCACGCGCCTTCGGATCGTTCAGCCGCTTCGACAGGGCCAACAGCGCGTAGCCGGGCGCGGCGGCCTGTCCGCACCAGCCCATCACGTATTCCGATCCGTCGCCGGGGAACATGTGAAAGCCCGGGTCCTCCGGCCGGTCGCGAAAACGGGAGCATGCGAAGCGATACTTGTCGCGAACGATCCGGTCGAGCGTCGGCAAGCCGTCGAGGCTCCACGGCGGGTTCAACGCCATGGCGGTGCGGAGCGGCGTGCGGAAACCCGAGCCTTGCTTCGCAACGGGATAGGCTTCGAGGAAGAACGTCTTTTCGACGATCGTGCCCGGCCGCAGGTTGATCCACGTGTCGGGGTAATCGACAAAGCTACGCTGCAGGGCCTTCACCACGCTGTGTTTGCCGTTCGAGGCGCACGGGCCGGACAGCGCGACGAACTCGCAGGCCTCATCCCGCGAGATCAGGCCCAGCGACCACCATTGATCGCGGCGAT
>JBDKUU010001053.1:0-3958 GCA_039679525.1 Phycisphaerales bacterium
TATTTCGGAACCGGCGACGAATGCCACATGGCCTTTCACTTCCCCATCATGCCCCGCTTGTTCATGGCCATCCGAACGGAGGACCGTTTCCCGCTCATCGACATCCTGGACCAGAGCCTCAACATTCCGCCCACGTGCCAATGGGGCATGTTCCTTCGCAACCACGACGAATTGACGCTCGAGATGGTCACGGACGAGGAACGGGACTACATGTACAAAGCCTACGCCCAGGACCCGCGGGCGAGAATCAACGTCGGGATTCGCCGGCGCCTGGCCCCGCTGATGGACAACAGCCGCCGGCGGATCGAGCTGATGAAGGCCCTGCTGTTCTCTCTGCCCGGCACCCCCGTCCTGTACTATGGGGACGAGATCGGCATGGGCGACAACTATCACCTCGGCGACCGCGACGGAGTCCGCACGCCCATGCAGTGGACCGCCGGCCTCAACGCGGGATTCTCCACGGCCAATCCGCAGCAGCTCTACCTGCCGGTCATCATCGACCCGGAATACCATTTCACGACGGTCAACGTGGAGAATCAGGACCGCACCCTTTCCTCGCTGCTGTGGTTCATGCGGCGGATCGTCGCGATGCGAAAACGGTTCAAGGCGTTCGGCCGAGGGAGCATCGAGTTCCTTCTGTCCGACAACAGCAAGGTGCTCACGTTTCTGCGGACGTACGAGCAGGAGAAGATCCTGGTCGTCGCCAACCTGTCGCGGTACTGTCAGGCGGTGAACATCCAGATCCCCGGACACAATGGCTGCCGCGTCACAGAAATCTTCAGCGACAACGAATTCGCGCCCGTCTCCGAGGCGCCGTACACCGTAACACTGACGCCGCACGCGTTCTTCTGGTTCAGCATCGAGCGACAGGCGGAACGGGCCGGCGCGGAATCCGAGCGAAACGTCGATATCCAGACCGAGGCCGAATGGAGTCAGATCCTCGATAGCGCCGCCCTTGGGCAGATCCTCAACTCGATCCAAACCTACATCCGACGCGCGAGGTGGTTCGGCGGCAAGGGCAAGACCCTTCGTGCCATCGCCATCGCCGACCACCTGAGCATCCCGACCCGCAGCCACCCCATCTACCTGCTGCTGCTCGAAGTCACGTACGCCGCCGGAGGCAAGGACACGTACATCCTGCCGCTGGGATTCGCGGCGGGCGATCTGCAAACGAAGCTCTCGCAGGAGTCGCCCGAAGTCGTCATCGGACAGTTGCGGCTGGGCAACGAGCAGGGAGTCCTCTACGAAGCCGTGGGCAATGAAGACCTGCATTCGGCGCTGCTGGAGATCGTCTCCCGAGGCCGGAGCCGCAAGATGGACGGCGGGCATCTCACGGCCCGGCGGAGCGACCGATTCGCAGCGATCCTCGGCGACAGGAGACTGCCGTTGGCGTCGAAAGTCCTCAAGGCCGAGCAGTCGAACACATCCATCATCTACCAGGATACGTTCTTCCTGAAGCTCTATCGCCACATCGAGGAAGGCGTCAACCCGGACTCCGAACTGCCCCGCCATCTGACCGAGGAGACGAGCTTCGCAAACACCCCCTCCTTCGCCGGCTCGATCGAATGGCAGCGAGGCCGCGCCGGCCCTCTGAGCCTGGCCCTGCTCCTGCAATACGTGCCCAACCAAGGCGACGCCTGGTCCTTCACGCTGGACAATCTGGACCGCTCTTTCGGACACGCCCTGACCGTCCGAACCAAACTGGACGCGCTGCCGCCCTTGCCAAATGCGGTCAGACCGATGGAACCGGACTCCATTCCGACCATGATGCGGGATTTTATCGGATCCGTGTACGCGGAAATGGTGGCCATCCTGGCTCGCCGGACCGGCGAACTCCACCTGGCCCTGATGTCCCTTTCCCAAAGCCCCGATGTCGCGCCCGAACCGTTTTCCCTGCTTTACCAGAAGTCCCTGCACCAATCGATCCGCGGGCTGGTGCTCAAGGTCTTTGGCGAATTGGAGCGGAATCTCAAGTCGTTGCCGCCGGCGACGGCGGACGCGGTGCGCAACGTGCTCGCGGCGAAAAAGACGGTCCTGGCCCGGCTGGGCCGGCTCGTCGAAAAGAAGATCGACACCGTGAAGATTCGCACGCATGGTGATTATCATCTCGGCCAGGTCCTTTACACCGGCAAGGATTTTGTTATCATCGACTTCGAAGGGGAGCCGGCCCGCTCGATGACCGAGCGACGGCTCAAACAGCCGGCCCTGCGTGACGTGGCCGGCATGATTCGCTCGTTCCACTACGCGGCTCACGGCAATCTCCTTCTGCGGGCCGCCAAGCTGGGCGCCGACGTCGAGTACCTCAGGCATTGGGCGGATCTCTGGTACTTTTACGTGAGCGGGATGTTCCTGCACGCGTACCTGAAAACCGTGGCCGACAGCAGAGTCGTTCCCAAGGACGTGACCGAGTGCAATACGCTGTTCGAGATCTTTCTTCTGGAGAAGGCGATCTACGAGCTGGGCTATGAACTGAACAACCGCCCGGACTGGCTGATGATCCCGGTCCGGGGAATCCAGGGATTGATCGTCGATAAAGGATGATGGATGATTGCGGAAACGCCCGCGAGCACGGTCAATCATCCATAGTCAATAATCCATCATCAATAGGGACTGCTTCATGACGGATCGCAACGCGGTGTTAACGGACTACAGCCTCCTGACGGACCACGACATCTACCTGTACAAGGAAGGCAATCACTTCCGGCTCTACGACAAGCTCGGCGCCCACATGATCGACAAGAAGGGCGTGCGAGGGACGCAGTTCGCCGTCTGGGCGCCCAACGCCGCCCGCGTGTCGGTCGTCGGGGATTTCAACCAGTGGAATCCCGAAAAGCACCCCCTTTCGGCCCGCTGGGACCACTCCGGAATCTGGGAGGGGTTCGTCCCGAACATCGGCAAGGGCTCGATCTACAAGTACCACATCGTCTCGAACCACAACCAGTACTCCGTGAACAAGGGCGATCCGTTCGCCTTCTTCTGGGAGATGCCGCCCCGCACGGCCTCGATGGTCTGGGACCTCGACTATCACTGGACCGACGAGGCCTGGCTCAAGAAACAGGCCCAGCACAACTCGCTTAACTCGCCGCAGAGCATCTACGAGGTCCACCTGGGCTCGTGGCGCCGGGACCCGGGCAACCCCGCGCGCCTGCTGAGCTACAACGAAATCGCCAAGCCCCTGGCCGATTACGTCAAAGACATGGGCTTCACGCACGTGGAGTTTCTACCGGTGATGGAGCATCCGTTCTACGGCTCCTGGGGGTATCAGACGCTGGGCTACTTCGCCCCGACCAGCCGGTACGGCTCGCCGCAGGACCTGATGTACCTGGTCGATTACCTCCATCGCAACGACATCGGCGTGATCCTCGACTGGGTCCCGTCGCACTTCCCGACCGACGAGTACGGCCTGGGCTACTTCGACGGCACGCACCTCTACGAGCACTCGGACCCGCGTCTGGGCTTCCATCCGGATTGGCGAAGCGCGGTGTTCAACTACGGCCGCAACGAGGTCCGCGCGTATCTCATCAGCAGCGCCATGTTCTGGCTCGACAAGTATCACGCGGACGCCCTGCGGGTCGACGCCGTCGCCTCCATGCTCTACCTGGACTATTCCCGCAAGGAAGGCGAGTGGATCCCCAACCAGTACGGCGGCCGCGAGAACATCGAGGCCATCAATTTCCTGCGCCGCTTCAACCAGATGGTCTACCGCGATTTCCCGAACATCCAGACGGTGGCCGAGGAATCGACCGCGTGGCCCATGGTCACCAAGCCCATCGAGACCGGCGGCCTGGGCTTCGGCATGAAATGGAACATGGGCTGGATGCACGACACGCTCGAGTATTTCACCCATGACTGCGTCCATCGCAAGTATCACCAGGGCAATCTGACGTTCTCCGCGGTGTACGCCTTCTCGGAGAATTTCGTTCTGCCCCTGTCGCACGACGAGGTCGTCCACGGCAAG
>JBDKUU010001054.1:0-3273 GCA_039679525.1 Phycisphaerales bacterium
TCTCCAATTGGCGGACGATGTACTCCTCGGCTTTCTTGTTGCCTGGGTGGAGAATGTGCCTGCTTTCGAACCCCGCGAGAGCCCGAACGTGCTCTGCCAGAGCATCCTTGGACACCAGAGACAGGTATTGCTTGGCTTCGGCATCGGAGGGCTGGAGCTTCGGCAGAGTCACCGGTTCAAACTTGTCCGGGGCGGGTGCTTCCGCGGCCAGCGGCACGAGTTGCCCGCCGGCCCATCGATACGTCACTCCCTCCGTGTCGCCATCGCCAACGAGGGTCCCTTCGGGCAACTGGATCTTGAACGCGCCCGTGGCTTCGTAGTTCGGATCGAAGTCCACGTTCATGAGTGTGTAGCGATGCGTAGAATGGCGAATCTGTCTGTCGCCGTCCTTTGTGGTAAGGGTGAACTTCGCCTGAGTAGTGATCATCCTGCCATCGATCTCCTCGATGCGTTCAACGTCGTACGTGGCGACCCAGTCGGTTGCGCCGAGTTTCACGACGCCTCCGTTGCGATAGAATTGGTCGTCCCCCTTGACGATCTGCCATCTCAGGCAGTTGTGTCCCGCATCCGGCGCGATCCAGGCCCTCACGATCCCGTACTTGGTCTTGGCTTCGAGCGAAAATGCGTCGTAGCCCAGGATTTTCTCGGCTGACTCGCGCAGCGTGACATCGGATGCCTCTTTGAGCAGATCGTACACCGAGCGATACTCGCTTCCGGGGACCTTGCCCACCAGGGGGCCGCCGTATTCAATGGTCTCGGCCCAGTCTCGTCGAATCTCGGCCATCAGACTGCCTGAGGGGCCGTACACCGTCCCTGCGGGTGGAACCTTCGGGAACTTGAGGGAGGAGTCCCGATAAAGGTGCGCCAATCGAGTGCCGTCATACGTATCGGCCACGCGCTCGGGCACGACGGACTGGGGATCGGCTTGCGCGGGATAGAAGGCCCGCCGGCCGATCCACTGCACCTTGTCATAGTCCCTGCAGTGCCTGACGGTGTAGACGAGCCGTCCCAACTGCGACTCGAACACGCTCTCGAGATCGTACGCGATCGTCTCGAACTTTTGGTTGCACCGGCTGTAGCCCTCCAGGAGGGCTGCAACATCCGGCCTCTGCCCGGCCGATTCCACTTGTCCCCCGGCCAATATGACCGACACGCAAATGCTCGCACAGATCCTCATTTCTCGTCCTCCCTTCGCACTGACCGGTCGTATGGGATCGCCCCGGGGGCGCAGACCTCGCGTCTGGCCGCCTCGACGATCGACTCCGGGAAGCCCATGTACTGCAGCAGGTCGATCGCGTTTCGGACGGGCGTGATGCCCTCCTTGAGTCTGAAGTCGAATTCCAGGCCGTGCTCGGTCACCCGTCCGGCGAAATAGTAGTTCTTGAGACGATCCTGAAGCCTCCCGGCTAACTCCAGATCGTGCGTCGCCAGGACGACTGTCGTGTTATGACACGTCAGGTATCGGATGATCTCGAACGACGCCGCGCTTCGTTCGGGGGAATTGGTCCCGGCCAGCGGCTCGTCGATGAGGCACAGGGTCCGTCCCTGTCGTTCCGACGATCGGATCATCGTGAGCAGGTGCTCGGCCTGCACAAGATAATAGCTCTTGCCTTCCAGCAGGCTGTCTGCGTCGTTGATTAGCGAGAAGACGCGGAACAGAGCGGCCGTGTAAGAGGAAGCGAGGCAGGTGTGGACGGTCTGGGCCAGGATGACGTTCACGCTCAACGTTCGCAGGAACGTTGTTTTGCCCGCCATGTTCGAGCCGGTGATCGTCACGCCGCCTTCGCCGAGGGCGATGGAATTGGGAATCGCGTTCGCGACCAGCGGGTGCCGCGCCTCTTCGATGCGAAGCCGGTCTCCCTGCTCTGTGAAGGCGGGTTCCACGCATGCCGAGAGTCCCGTGCGGTACGAGGCGATGGACTGCAGGGCGTCCAGTTCTCCGAGCGCCAAGTAGAGCGACTTGAGCTCGTCCCTGTGCCGATCCATCAGGACCATGACGGCGTGGTATGTGCGGACTGTTCTGAGCAAGTAGATGTCGAAGTGGGCATACAAGAGCGTCGCGATATCGGAACTCAGCGAGCTTTCGGGGAACAGGAGAAAGGTCCTGCGAGAGATGTCCCTGACCGCCAGGCTCGTTTCTCGCAGCCGCTGGCAGTAGCGTTGGATGGCCGGACAGTCGAGGTCCGCGACCCGCCGGGCTGCGGCGATCATCGAGCCCTGGTATCGCAGGGCGGCGACCGCAAAGGCGATGTGTGCCCGGGTTCCATGGCTCGCCACGAGATTGATCGCGTACACCGTGGCGATGGCGAGCAATCCGTGCGTGCCCCAGAGAAGGGGGGCGCCGACGGCTGTGACTGCCGCCAGCAGAGCCAGAATCGAATACAGATGTCTCAGCGGGGCCGAAGGTGCGGCTTGTCCCCAGACGAGGGACGTTACGGTGTTCGTATTCCATCTGCCCAGGCACTGAAGGATCAGTTGGATCTTCTCTCGCACAGCCTGGTCGGTCTGGAAGAGCCGGATGGTCTCGCCTCGCCGTCGCAGACGATCCTCGCTGAGCAGCGGCGTCCGAAGCATCTCGTAAAGTACGCATTCGCCGGGGTTGGTCAGCGTCCGGTCGAGCAGCGAATACACGTCGTCCATGTTCAGGTCGTGCCATGTTTGATCGTCGATGGGCGCCTCGTCCTCGCAGGCGGAGGCTTGGCGAAATCGGCGCAGGGTCTCGATCATCGGGAAGACACGGTCCCTGACCAGCTCTTTGCCCCAAGCTTCGCGCAATCGTCTGAGCGCCCGGCGGCGCGAGACAAGCTGGTATGCCTTCACGTTGGCGACCGCCAGGGGGACCGTCAGGAGCAGGCCCCAGTAGTAGGCCGGATCGACGTTCCGCCCCAGGATCGCGGCCGCCGCGAGAATGCCGCCGGACGCGACGGCCAGTATCGCAAACAGCAGGGAACTGTGCTGGAGGAGACCCATCGTGTATGCAAACAGAGGTCTGATGGTCCGTCGATCCATAGGGGCCCAGGCGTCGCTCTCTCTTGTCCCTCGTCGGGCACGACTTCCCGCGAGTCCATGCCGTATTGTAGGGGCGAACCATCGGAGATGCAAAGCCGAATCTCGCAAGCCAGGCACGAGCCCCGCTAAGCAGGTCTGCAGAAGTCTTTTGACATCTCGACATGCGTCGCGTCTCCAAATCCGAAATCCGAATATCGAAATCCGAAACAAGCACCAAGGACCAAAATCCAAAATTCGAAACGGGCCAAGGCCGTCGCCGGCGTT
>JBDKUU010001055.1:0-3419 GCA_039679525.1 Phycisphaerales bacterium
TGTGCCACGGGGGTTCTCCCCCCCGCCCCTCGGCATTTGACGCATTGGGCCAATGGCATGACCCGCATAAGAAACAACCAACGCTGTATACGCCTGCTCGGATTCTCCGCCATTGGGGTGCTTTCCCGCGCGTGTCGCGGCTGACACCATCCTGGGGATTCCGAGGGTGCCTTACCTATTCTACGGTGGGGAACCCGCCAAGGCGGGCAGAAGAGAAGGGTGAAAGACGGGATTCGAACCCGCGACCCTTGGAACCACAATCCAATGCTCTATCCAAACTGAGCTACTTTCACCACGAACAGGCCGCAGAGCGCGACCTGCAAAGAACAAGGTGCGCCGTCGAATGCCCGGCGCACCTCTATATTGTACCCGTTGGGCCGCACCTGTCAACAACGACAATCACTGCTACGGCACAACTTCCTGCCGAAAGGCAACTTAGCCCTCGAAATCCAAAGCACGAAACCCGAAATCCGAAACAAATCCAAAATGCAAAATCCCAATGCCCGAAACGCTGGGTGCCATGCTTACGCTCGCGTAAGCATGCTCCTCCGTATCGGAGCAAGACATGGCTACGCAAGCGTAGCCATGGCACCCGACCGTCTTGAAATTCGAATTCTGGTCATTCGTGCTTGTTTCGTGCTTCGATATTCGAATTTCGAGTTTTCTTCCTTACTTGGCAACCGCCGCCTGGGCCGCCGCGAGCCGGGCAATCGGGACGCGGAACGGGGAGCAACTGACGTAATCCAGGCCGACCTTGTGGCAGAAAGCCACGCTGAGCGGTTCGCCGCCCTGCTCGCCGCAGATGCCGATTTCGAGGTCCTTGTTGGCCTTGCGACCGCGTTCGCAACTGATCTTGATCAGCTCGCCGACGCCGGTCTGGTCGATGGTCTGGAACGGGTCGGTGGGGAGAATGCCCTGGCTGACGTAGTCGGGGAGGAACCCGCCGATGTCGTCCCGGCTGAAGCCGAAGGTCATCTGGGTCAGGTCGTTGGTGCCGAAGCTGAAGAACTCGGCGACTTCGGCGATCTGGCCGGACAGCAGTGCCGCCCGCGGAATCTCGATCATCGTGCCGACCATGTGCTTGATCTTCTTGAGGCCGAACTTGGCCAGCGTCTCTTTGTAGACCTTCGTGACGATCTCCTTCTGCTTCTTGATTTCGTTGGCGTCGCAGACGACGGGGATCATCAGCTCGGGGAAGGGCTTCTTGCCTTCCTTGAGCAGTTCGGCAGCGGCCTCGAAGAGCGCCCGGGCCTGCATGGCAGTGACCTCGGGGTACGTGACGCCGAGGCGGACGCCGCGATGGCCCATCATCGGGTTGCTCTCGTGCAGGCCGTCGGCACGCTTGTTGAACTCGGCCGCGTCGATCCCGAGCGACTGGGCCAGCGCCTGACGCTTCTCGGGGCTTTCCGGCACGAACTCGTGCAGTGGCGGGTCGAGCAGACGCACGACCACCGGCAGGCCGTCCATCACTTCCATCGTGCCCTTGATGTCTCTCTTGACGTACGGGAACAGCTCCTCGACCGCCTTCTTGCGTTCTTCCTCGCTCGTGGACATGATCATCTTGCGGAGGATGAACAGCGGCTCATCGCTGCCCTTGCCGTAGAACATGTGCTCGGTGCGGAACAGGCCGATGCCCTCGGCGCCGAAGGCGCGGGCCTTGGCGGCGTCTGCGGGGGACTCGGCATTCGTGCGGACGCCCAGACGCTTGACCGCGTCGCATATCTTGAGGAAGGCCATCAGGACGACGTTCTCTTCGCCAGCGGCCATCATCGGCAGTTGCCCGCCGTAGACGTTGCCCTTGGTGCCGTTCAGCGTGATCCAGTCGCCCTCGCGGAAGGTCTGGCCGCCGATGTTGAACTCCTTCTTGGCCAGGCTGACGTGCAGAGCGCCGCAACCGACGATGCAGCACTTGCCCCAGCCGCGGGCGACGAGGGCCGCATGGCTGGTCATGCCACCGCGGGCGGTCAGGATCGCCTGGGCGGCTCGCATGCCCTCGACATCCTCCGGGTTCGTCTCTTCGCGAACCAGGATCACCTTCTTGCCCGACTTGTTCCAGTTGACGGCGTCGGTCGCGGTGAAGACCACTTGGCCGGTGGCGCCGCCGGGACCGGCGGGCAGGCCCTTGCCCAGCACCTTCTGCGTGATCTCGACCTTCGGGTCGATGATCGGGTGCAGCAGCTCGTCCAACTGGGCCGGCGTCACGCGAGTGACCGCCTCTTCCTTCTTGATGAGCTTCTCTTTGACCATATCGACAGCCATGCAGACGGCGGCGGGACCATTGCGCTTGCCCACGCGGCATTGCAGCATCCACAGCCGGCCCTTCTCGATCGTGAACTCGATGTCCTGCATGTCCTTGTAGTGCTTTTCAAGCCTGTTCTGAATGGCGTCCAGCTCCTTGTAGACCTTGGGCATGGCCGTCTCGAGCGAGGACAGGTGCTTGTTCTGCTCGCTCTTGGTGGACTCATTCAGCGGATTCGGCGTGCGAATGCCGGCCACGACGTCCTCGCCCTGGGCGTTGACCAGCCACTCGCCGTAGAACTTATTCTCGCCGGTGGCCGGGTTGCGGCTGAAGGCCACGCCGGTGGCGGAGTCTTCGCCCATATTGCCGAAGACCATCGACTGCACATTCACTGCGGTGCCCCACTCGTCCGGGATGTTCTCGATCCGACGGTAGCTGATGGCCCGCTTGCCATTCCAAGACGCAAACACCGCGTCGACGCCGCCCCACAACTGCTTCTCGGCGTCGTCCGGGAACTCCTTGCCCAGGACCTCCTGGATCTTAGCCTTGAACGAAGTGCACAATTCCTTGAGGTCGGCGGCGGTCAGTTCGGTGTCCAGCGTAACGCCCCGTGCCTTCTTCATCCCGTCCATGAGATGCTCAAGCTGCCTGCGGATGCCCATGTCCTCTTTCGGCTCGACGCCCGCGGCCTTCTCCATCACAACGTCGGAGTACATCATGATCAGCCGTCGGTAGGCGTCGTAGACGAACCGCTCGTTGCCGCCGGTCAGCTTGACCAGGCCCGGGATGGTTTTGCTCGTCAGGCCGACGTTCAGGACCGTCTCCATCATGCCCGGCATCGACTTGCGGGCGCCGGACCGCACGGAAACCAGCAGCGGGTTCGCCGCATCGCCGAACTCCTTGCCCATGACCTTCTCGACCTTTGCCAACGCCTTGGCCACCTCTTCCTTCAGGCCGGCGGGGTACTTCTTCTTGTTCTGGTAGTAGTGGACGCACACGTCGGTCGTAATCGTGAAGCCGGGAGGAACAGGCACGCCGAGCTTTGCCATCTCTGCCAGATTGGCGCCTTTGCCGCCCAGGAGATTCTTCATCCCCGCGTTGCCCTCGCCCTTGCCGCCCCCAAAAAAGTACACCATTTTCTTAGCCATTCCTGCCGTCTCCTTTATTCAAATACCGTCTG
>JBDKUU010001056.1:0-2187 GCA_039679525.1 Phycisphaerales bacterium
GACGACCTGCGGTACTTCGTCCCGGCCACGCCGGAAGCGGCCAACAAGGGAGGCTATGAAGGGCTGATTGAGTCCGTTCAGTTCAGTCGGGAACGCGCCTTCTGCAGTGAACCCTTCTCCCTGACCCTCTCTACGGAGACCCCCGACGCGGCGATCTACTACACGCTGGACGGTGAACTGCCCGGCCAGACGCCGACCACGACCCCCACTACGGGGGGACGCAACGTGCCCGGGCAGGTGAAACCCCCGACGGTGTCAGGGACTCTCTACACGGCCCCCATCGCCATCGACAAGACTACCTGCCTGCGGGCCGTGGCGATCCGGCAGGGGTGGAAGCCCTCGGCCATCTCCACGCAGACATTCCTCTTCGTGAGCGACGTGATCAAGCAGTCGTCCAACGGGGTCAAGCCGGGCACGAACTGGCCCGACGCCAGAACTTCGGGTGGCGGCGGCTGGGGTGGCTGGGGCGGCGGCGGGGGCCAGATCATCGACTATGGCATGGACCCCGACGTCGTGAACGACGCCCGGTACAAGGACCTCGTCGACGACGCTCTGCTTTCGATTCCCACTCTGTCGCTGGTGACGCCCCTGGCCAACCTGTTCGATACGAGCACCGGGATCTACGTCAATGCTCTGCAGGATGGGGCGGCGTGGGAGCGCCCGGTCTCCGTCGAGCTGATCAATCCGGACGGAACGCCGGGATTCCAGATCGACGCGGGTCTGCGGATTCGCGGCGGCTACGGCCGACAGAATGACAACGCCAAGCACGCGTTCCGACTGTTCTTCCGGGCGGAATACGGCGCGTCCAAGCTGGAGTATCCTCTGTTCGAGGACGAGGGAGCCGACGCCTTCGACAAGGTGGACCTGCGAACCGAGAGCAACTACTCGTGGGCATTCAAAGGCAGTTCCGGCGACGACAACGGCGGCAGGAACACGCTGCTTCGGGACGTCTTTTCCCGCGATCTCCAGGGGACGACCGGCCAGCCCTATACGAGAAGCCGGTATTACCATCTCTATCTCAATGGTCAGTATTGGGGCGTTTACCAGACCGAGGAGCGGGCCGAAGCTCGCTATGCGGCCTCGTACTTCGGGGGCAGCAGCGAGGACTACGATGTGGCCAAGGTCAACGCCGGGCCCGGGGCGCCCTACACGATGGAAGTGACGGACGGCACGTTGGACGCCTACAATCGCTTCTGGCAGGCTGCTTCGAATGGCTTCGCGACAAACGCCTTGTACTACAAGGCGCAGGGCCTCGATCCGGACGGCACGCCGAACCCCGCCTATGAGCGGCTCCTCGACGTCGACAACGTCATCGACTACATGATTTGCACGTACTACGTGGGCGACCTCGACGCCCCGATCTCGAACTTCCTGCAGAACACCCGCCCGAACAACTTCTACGCGATCTACAATCGTGCGAACCCGGACGGCTTCAAGTTCTTCCGGCATGACGCCGAGCACACGATGCTCAACGTGAACGAGGACCGGACCGGACCCTTCTCCGCCGGCCAGCAGTCCTCGTACTTCAATCCGCAGTGGCTCCACCAGCAGCTCATGAGTCATCCCGACTACAAGATGCGTTTTGCGGACCTTGTGTACAGGTACTTTTCCAATGATGGCGTGATGACGCCCGCGGCTGCGGCCCGGCTCCTGACGGCTCGCAAAGACTCGATCGATCTGGCGATCATCGCGGAGTCCGCCCGCTGGGGCGACGCCAAGGTCGCCAAGCCGCGGACAAAAGACAACGACTGGCTGCCCGAGGTCCGCTTCCTGCTCAACGATTACTTCCCCAAGCGGACGAACATCGTGCTCGCCCAGTTCAAAGCCAAGAGCTGGTATCCCGGCGTCGAGCCGCCCGCTTTCAACCAGCACGGCGGAGCGGTGGCCGGCGGATTCAACCTGACGATGGCCGCGACGGCAGGGGACATCTACTACACGCTCGACGGCCAGGACCCTCGTCTTATCGGCGGGGCAATGAACGCCGCGCACGCGATCAAGTACGCCGGGCCTGTGACGCTGACCAAGTCCGTCTGCGTCAAGGCGCGTGTCTTCGCCGGAGGCTGGAGCGCGCTTCACGAGGCGACCTTCGCCGTCGACTAGCAGCCAAGAGCCTGCGGATCAGCGGGATCATGCACTTGGCCGCTGAAATCTGAAATCTCAAATTTGAAATCTCAGATCTCAGATCCG
>JBDKUU010001057.1:0-9777 GCA_039679525.1 Phycisphaerales bacterium
TAGCCAAGAAACTACGTCATCTGAAGCGGTTCTTCCAACTGGCCGTCGAACGCGAGCAGATTGACACGAGCCCCTTGCGGTTTGTCAAGTTGCCACGTTCGCCCAAGGGCAAAGTCCGAGCGTACACCAGTGACGAGTGCGCGAAGATCCTGAAGGCGGCAAGCGGGTTCTCTTCCCCTATCCCGTGGGAGTTGCTGATACACACGGCCATGGCGACGGGCATGAGACGAGCGGAACTGCTGAATGCCACGTGGCGGAACATCAACTTCGCGGAGATGACCATCGAAGTCGCCCCGAAGGGGAATACCGATGAGACGTGGGAGTGGCACATCAAAGACGCCGAACGCCGGACACTGCCGTTGACGAACGAGTTGACCACGATGCTGGTGAATCATCAGAGTGGGCAGCCCGAAGGCCATCCGTACGTCTTCATACCGCCTGAAAGATACGCCTTCATTCAGGAGTTGCGGAGACAGGGCAGGTGGGCCTATTCGGACAGCCGCTTGAGGGTCCTGAATAACTTCCGAAGGGACTTCACCAGGATTCTCCGCGCGGCTGGCATTGAAGTCGGCACGTTCCATGATCTACGGCGTACATGCCTGAGCGGATGGCTGGCGCATGGTCTGACCGAGTACGATGTCATGCAACTCGCGGGCCACAGTGAGTTCTCCACAACGCACAGGTTCTACCTGGCGGTCCGAAGTGACCTGATCGACCGTGCCAGGGCGGCCGGGATGAAGGGCAGTTTTGGCGCGCAGTTGGCGCGCGCCTCGATTTCTGGATGAAAGGTGTTGACGGCGATGTCGGGAAAGGGTTACAGTAACAAGACTTACGAAAGTTGCGCCCGTAGCTCAGTTGGATAGAGCAACGGATTTCTAATCCGTCGGTCAGGGGTTCGAATCCCTTCGGGCGCATTCACAATCCCGGCTTCGACAACGCCAACGCGGGTGGTCTGTGCTGATGCCTGCGTGGTAGTGCATGGTGGAGCGACCCAAAGCGCCTCAAGTTTCGCGCCAAGTCATTCGGACCCTTCGCGGTGCTGTCGTCGGCGCCCGTCGCTCTTTTCACCTGGCACACCTCCAGCGAGAGATCCGGCAGCTTCGCCACGGCTTCCGCCTGCCGGCCCCGCAGACTGTGGCCGTAGCGCGTCATGGTCAAGTTGATGTCCTTGTGCCGCATGATCTCCTGGATCTGCTTGGGATGGACGCCGCAGTCGGCAAGCCACGAACCGCAGGTGTGCCGGAGGGCGTGGAAATTGCGGAATCGGCCGGCCGCGTCTCGGTAGCCCTTCTTGTCCTTCAGGTTCGCGATGCACTGCTGCACGGCCGTAGCGGAGATATGGGCGCAAGCGATCATCGCTGCGGCACATCGTGCTCTGCATCGACCAGAGCGGTTCGATGGCGACAAGCATCGTTTACTCCGGAGTCTTCGGCGCGGTCATGGCGTCGTTGGCGGCCGTGCAGACCAAGCTGGTCGTGTTCGACACGTCCGTGGTTGATCTGTCCGACACCCCGGACGATCCCGTCGAATTGTTGTTCTCCGCGCGGCTGGGCGGCGGCACCGACATCAACCGGGCCGTGGGGTATTGTCACGGCCTCGTCACGAACCCATCCGACACGATACTCATCCTGATCAGCGACCTCTACGAGGGGGGCATCGCAGACGAGTTCCTGAAGCGGGCCGCCTCGATGGTGGCCTCCGGCATGCATCCCTCAGCGGGGATGTGACAGAGTCGGCGGAGCATCTCTGGGGAGCGGAAGGCCGATCACGTCTGATCAGTGCGTTGAGCGTTCTTCTGTCCGCCAGGCTGGTTCGACGAGAGGGCAACAGTTGGCATCTGACGTCTGCTGAGTCGAAGAGACGACCACAAATGCCGCAATCAAAGAGGCCGGCTGTGCCAACCCCGCGATCTCGCAGGGTTGGACACAGCCGACCGACACTCGCGTGTTCGACGGAATCAACGCAATCGAACACAGGTTATGTTAGAGGTTTCCTTCCTTTCTTGCCCATTATTGAGGCACAAGCCGCACGGCGTCGGCGATGGTGACGGTGCCGGACTGAACGACGGTGATGCTGGCCGGGGCGGTGAACGTGTAGGTCCCCAGCAGGTTCCACTGGCCGCCGTTGAGCCGCTGATTGACGTTGACGGTGCCCAGCAGCGTTGTGCCGTTGCGAATCTGGTAAGGCACCGCAGTCGATCGGTTCGTCGCGGCGGTCCACCAGGCGTAGACGGCGTAGGTGGTTCCGTTCGTCGTGTTCGGACTGAACTTGAACGTGCTGCCGCCGATGCTGCTGTAGGCGGAGTTGGTGCCCCAGAATCCCGGCGTGGTGGTCGTGGACCAGATGCCGGTCGAAGACGTCAGCGGACTGAGATTGTCCACGATGATCTCCGGGGGCGTCGTCACGGGCAGGAACCGCACGGCGTCGGCGACCGTGATTCCGCCGGACTGCGTGACTACGACGCTGGCGGCCCCCGTGAAGACATAGGTTCCCAGCAGATTCCACTGGCCGCCGCTCAGCCGCTGGTTGACCGTGAGCGTGTCCAGCAGGGCAGCGCCGTCGCGGACCTGGTACGGCACGGCCAGAGACCGGTTCGTCGCTGCGGTCCACCAGGCGTAGACCGCGTACGTGGTCCCGGGCACGAGGGTGGCGTTGAAAGTGAACGTGCTGCCGCCCGTGCTGCTATAGACCGAATTGGTTCCGTAGAACCCGGCAGACGTGGAGGGAATCCATGTCCCGGTGGAGGAGACGCCCGCGCTGAGATTGTCGACGATCACCTCGATCGGCGTCGGAGCCGCGTTGCGGACCGTGATGGCCAGCGTGTTGCCGACCGTGGCGCCGTAGGCCGTGTAGCTGGCCGAGATCGTCGCCGGAGTATCGGCGTCGACCGCGCCGGCCGTGAGCAGACCCGAGGCGTTGATGCTGGCCGCGGGCACATTGACGCTCCAGGTCTGAGGCTGGACCGTCTGCGTGACGCCGCCCGAGTAGTTGGCCGACGCCGTGTACTGGGCGGTGGTGTTCTCATCGACCGTGAGGGGCCCTGCGATCGTCAGGCTCTGGAGCGTGACCGGCAGGAATCGGACCGCGTCGGCGATGGTGATGCCGCCGGACTGAACGACGGTGACGCGGGCCAGATCGGCGAACTTGTAGACGCCCAGGAGATACCACTGGCTGCCGTTGAGCCGCTGATTGACCGTGACGGTGTCCAGCAGCGTGGTTCCGCTGCGGATCTGGTACGGCACGGCCTGAGATCGGTTGGAGGCCGCGTTCCACCAGGCGAAGACCGCGTAGGTGGCGTCGGGCGACAGGCCGGCCGTGAACGAGAAAGTGCTCCCGGCGGTGTTGCTGTACACGGAGTTGGTGGCCCAGACGCCGGGGTTGTTCGACGCGGTCCAGGTGCCCACGGAGGAAGCCCCCGGATCGAGGTTGTCGACGATCACTTCGACGATGGGAACGCCCAAGGTCGCGGTGTTCGACGGCGTTTCGCCGGCGGCGTTGAAGGCGACGACGCGGTACTTATAGCCCACCAGGGGGTTGATCGTCGCGTCCGTGTAGGAGGTTTTGTTGGCGGGCGCCGTCGTGAGCGTCGTGAACGGACCATTGTTGTCCGATCGCTCGATGCGGAAGCCGATCTCGTTGTTGGGATCGCCGATCGTCGCAACCGGCGTGCCGAGCGTGTAATCGAAGGGCGTGCCGTCGGTCCAGTTGAGCGTCGCGACCGTCGGGCCCAGCACCGTCAACACGGGAGCTTCAGGCAGCCCGCGCGGGACGTTGAACTTCATCGGCCGCATCATGTCCATCTCCTCGTGACTGAGGATATGGCAATGCCAGACGTACTCCCAGCCGAAGTTGACGATTTGATTCGTCACCGGCGGATTGGGGGCATTTCCCGTGTAGGGGTCGATCTGCGAGAATCCCATCATCGAACCGATGGGTTCCGAGGGGTTCAGCGGGCGCTTGCTGTCGGGGAAACCGAACGGCGCCTTGGGAGCCACGGGTCTTAGGGCGACGATCGTGTCTTCCAGCGGGCTCGTTCTAACGGTCTCCTTCCAGCCACGCTCGTTTTCGTCAGGCAGCCGGATCGCGCCGTCCCACCCGACTCGGTTGAGCAACTGCACGTCGAAGAGGTGGAAGTGCATGGGGTGCGTGTCCACCCCGTTGTGGGTGATCCTCCAGATCTGAGTTCCGTCATCGGCGACCGAAACGCCTTCGGCCGGGACGGCCTTGAGGATCTCGGTGACTGGATCGACGAAGGTCTGGAGGTTGAAGTTCTGGACGAAAGGACCGACATTCGGCATTTCCAGTCCGAGTTTGCCGCTCATTCGCCCGTATTCATCGAATGCGGCGCCCATCTCGTCGTGGAGGGCCTTCGACTGGAAGTCGAGCGACAGGTTCGTGCCGGCGGTCGTCTGGAATTGCATCGACCAGTCCTGAATCCTCGCATACCCCCAGAGCGGATACGTTGTGGGGAAGGTGTCGGCGCCGACGCCGCTCTTGCCGTAGGCGCTGTTGTACTCTTTCTGCGTCACGACAATCGGGGCCTGGGACCTCGCGAAGACGCCGGGGGTCGTGGCGGTCGAGGCGAATTCCGCCTGCAGCCGGCCCATCCCGTCGTTGGTCGTCCCGGGCAGGTCGAAGGCTTCGGCCGGAGTCGTGGCGGCCACCTTGATCTGCATCATGGTGCGAATGTTGGGACTGAAGCCCGCTGCGGGCCCCACCAGGCTGCCATCGGGGAGCGTTCTCCCATAGCCGCCCGAGTCCCTCAGGTCCGGGGCGCCCGTGTAATAGTTGTAGCGATCATCGAGCGCCGGGAACGCCGCGGGAGCGTCGTTGAAGAGAATCAGCGTCTTGCCGGCAAAGGCGGAGAAATCGACGAGGACGTCCGCCCGCTCGGCCGGCGCCACGAGCAGCGAATGGTCATAGACGTTGCCGAAGTCAAACGTCGTCGGATTCAGGTTCCAGCCAATGGGTTGGGGCGGGATCACTGCCGGAGCCGGCAGGAAACCGCCTTCGGTGCCGATCTGGACCCACTTGGGTCCGCGGGTCGCGGGATCCGGAACACCGCCCACTCGTCCGTCTTTGGGCCAAAGGGCCGGGAATCCCGAGGTCGGGACGGCCGGCACCATGCCGACTTCGGTCGCCGCGGTGTACAGCGTGGCGGTCGCCGTGGCCGCAGTGCCGGTTGTGGGCGGCGCGATGGTGACTGTCGGAGCGGCGGTATACCCGCTGCCGACGGTGTCCAGGGTGATGGCTACGACGGCGCCGGTCGCCTCATCGATCGTCGCCGTCGCTGTGGCGCCGTGTCCGGTGGTATCGCCCGCAGCCGGCGTGATGGTGACCAGCGGGTCGTCGCTATAGCCGCTGCCGCCGCTTGTGAGCGCGAGGCTGTCGACGATGTTGGAGGCCACGTAGAGATGCAGGTTGAAGAACCGGTCATTGGCCCCGTTCAGAATACGAAAACGATAGGTCCTGGGGTCCACCGTGACGGTGGGATAGGCCGTGCCGTTGACCACGGCGATGTCGAAGAAGGACTCGCCCGGCATGGACGGGTTGGGAGTTCCGGGCATTTCCGAGGGCTCCCAGGGCGCATTGACCGGATCGTAGTAGGGGTTCGGCAGCGGCGGAAACGCGATGTCCGTGGTGGGCGGGAAGAACCAGGGTCCATAATGCCACCGTCCAAAGGCATTGGCTCCGCTGACGTCATAAGGGTTCTGTGCCGGGACATAGACGTGCGGATACCACAGGTCGCCGGCAACGGGCGGACGGAAGCCGGTGGTGGGATTCGGCGTGCCGGTTCCCCAGTTCCAGGTGGGATCCGTGGTCAGCACGGTGGCCGGGTCCACGAAACTCTTGTCCTGAATGATCAGAGGGATCAAATCCGCAGGGAGGATGTTCCTGGTCACGAGGTCCTTTTCGGTTGCGTCGGTGATCAAATAACCCGCCACCTGGCCGACGTACACGTTCAGACGCGTAATGCCCCACGCATGATCATGGTAGAACAACAGGCGGGCGCTCTGCTGGTTGGTGTAGAAGAACGTGATCGAACCCTCGCCCGGGTCGGGCATATCCGGGACGTTGATGTTCTGGATGCTGACACCCTTAGGATACGCAGTGTCTTCCCCCACGGGGGTAGTCCATTGATGTGGCGTGCCGTCGCTGATCCAGGGGGTGCGGCCGCCATGGAGGTGCAGCGTTGCCCGGTTCTGCGTGACGACCTCGCCGACGTTTCCCAGGGTCGTGGCCGGACCGCCCGGATCGGATGCGAGCTTGACCTGGAAGGTGTCTGCGGTCAGGCCGGCGGCGAGCACCGTAAAGACGCCATTGTATTGCAGCGGTACAAAGCCCACAAATACGACCCGCTGGCCAACCACCAAGTTGTGAGGGGCGTCCGTCTGGACTTCGACCGTGGCGCCGGCGCCGCCCACGCGATCTGCCGTCAACGCCTTTTCCTGGACGGGTCCAATTCCCGAACCCATGACCGACGTATCCACCGGAAGAAAGAGGTCGCCGCCCACGCCTGTGGGGAGCCTATTGGTGAATTTGACGCGGACGGGCCGGTCCTTTTGAGCAACGATCGTCGGGCCCAGATACCGGATCGGCGACGGCGCCACGTCGTTTGTGGTGCCGGCGGTGTTCGTGCCGTTATTGACCTGGACGTAGCCCCGCAGCCGGGTGGGCGGCAGGTCGGAGTGAAACTTGCCGGTGAATTCACGCAGCTCGATCTCGTAGTAGTCGCTCCCGGGGTACGTGAGCTTGTCGGGATTGGCGACGCTGATGTACTGCCCCTGCACTCCCGGCGTGGCCGGATCCTGGTCGACATTGTTCGCGTTGGCGGCCCCGACCAGCGGCAGCGTATCCACGAATTTCCGGATCATCGGGCTGTTGGCCCAGTTGGCGATGCCCACATAGTCCGGTATCCCGCCCTGCACGGTAGTGTATGCCTGGGGCCTGGGATTCTTGGCCGCTTCCGCTTTGGCGGCGGCAAGACGTTTCGCGGCCGCCTGTCTCTCCTCGTTGGAGACACGCTGTTTTTCCCGTCTCTCACGAAGCTCGCGTATGCTGTTGGGGTCTTTGCCTGCAATCGGTTGACCGAAGGCCTGGCCCGCTCCCCAGGATAGGGTGAACGTGACCAGCGCCAACATCGGCACGATTGGCACTAATCGTTTTGTTGTCCTCACAGTGTTGGTCCTTTCATTCACGTCGTGTCTCATTTGCGTCTGCTCGCACCGCGGTCAGCGTTGTTGCGAACCCCGTCCGGTGCTGGGCAGACCCCACTTGTCCATCTGATGTCGTCCTTTCTGCGTAGGAGGCACGTCTCCGTTGCGATCACCTCCTTTCAAGCGGCCCACGCGACGACAAGTCGTAGCAGATGTGCCCTCGGAACTGCTTGGGCCTGAACATTGAAATACGAATGTGTTCATAAGGCCGGATATCGGGACAACAGGCGGACCTGCCCGTTGCCAAGGTCCCCCTGGACACGTGTCCCCCCTTTGCGATCATGACAAACTGGTGTGTCCTGGCGTTCTCTTCATATCCCACTGCCCCACAGGGCGGTTTGTGCTTGCAAGCAAGGTCCATGGCGAGCATGAATTCCTAGAAGATGATGACACTCCCCATTCTGAATCACGCAAAGCGACATCCAGTACCGCTCAGTGTAGAGGAAGACAAGTAGGCAAGTTCATGAATTTGGGAAGTGACGAAAAAACGTTTTTTCTCCGGCACGTCTGCACACCCGGCGGACTTCTGAAGCCGGACAGACAACATCGGCGTCGAGGGTATGTCATCAGGGACGTCTGTTCACCGCCAAATCGCTTCAACAAGGCCTGAAAAGCCTCTTCTGGAGTGCCAGGCGGCCACACTGCTGCTCTTGCCGCCGAGGGGACAACCCGCCGTGATATGTCCCCCGGTTGTGGAGTCACTTTGGTTAATAAGGGAGGGTCGTGCCGTCTTGCGTTGGTGGCTTAGGAAATTCCCTAGCACGATGGACTGCTCTTGAGAATACCTTTGTTGCTCAGAACAAGTCCCACAGGAATGATGAGCGACACGGGACGGTATGAGAAGCAGGCGGGATGCTATGATCAAGCTGGTATACAGCGTCGGAGCATTGTCGCTGGTGTTGGCCGGCGTCCCATGTCTGCTTTGTGGGATGCGATGGCGGCAAGGCGCGAGTTGGGATCGCGATGGTCCTCTGATCACCGCCGCCGCGAACGCCCATGCGGCCAGTCGGACCGGCCCTCGCGAAAACGACATGGCTATGACTCCTCTGGTCGCCCAGGCAACGGCTTTCGCTCTCTACCTGAACCCTCCCAAGCCGCCGGTCCCTCCGCAGACGCCGCCGCGAGTCAATCCTCCGCAGTCCGCGTCCAAACCGGTGGTCGCCATCCCCCAGTTCAGGCTCCTGTCGACATCCCGCCATGCTCTGCATCCGGAGAAGTCCCTGGCCCTGGTCTCCGAGTCGGGCAGGGGGGAGCGGTGGATACGAAAGGGCGATCGCCTGGGGCCTCTGGTGGTCGAGAGCATTCGGGACGGAACGCTCGTATACCGCGAAGGGGGCCAGTTGCACGAGGTGACCGTCGCGATGAAACAAACGGTTGAACTGTCGCGTGCGACGCCTGCGACGACGCGGATCGCCCGGCCCGACGTGAGACTCGTCAACGCCGCGGGGACGAACGAGTCTGACGGGTCCGTGGTAAGCGACCGGCCCGCGGAGTACGAACGGCAGTGAGATGGCGCAGGGGTCCCCTGGGCGGAGACGGCTTCGAATTGGAGTGAGCCGTAGAAACTGCCGGCGGCGGTCTCGTCACGCTCCGGCCGATTCGCCGCGAAGGGCCCGCCGCAGCCGGACCTCTCGAATCCAGCAGTACAGCACGGGCACGATGAGCATCGTGAGCAGTTCGATCGTCATGCCGCCAAACGACGGAATCGCCATGGGAACCATGATGTCGGAGCCCCGGCCGGTGGAGGTGAGCACCGGGATCAAAGCGAGAATGGTCGTCGAGCCGGTCATCAGGCACGCCCGGATCCGGCGTTTGCCCGCATGGATCGTCGCTTCGCGGATTTCCGCGATGGTCTGGGGCCTGCGCCGATCGAACGTCTGGTCCAGATAGGTCCCCATCACGACGCCGTCGTCGTCCGAGATGCCGAACAGAGCCAGGAATCCGACCCAGACGGCGACGCTCAGGTTGATCGGATGGACCTGGAACAACTCCCGCATGTTCACGCCGAAGACGCTGAAGCGGAGAAACCAGTCCTGCCCGTACAGCCAGATGAATAGAAACGCTCCCGACCACGCCACCATCACACCCAGGAACACCAGCAGAGTCGTGGACACGCTGCGAAACTGCATGTACAGGACCAGGAAAATCGTGAACAAGGACAGGGGGACGAGCAGCCGCAGAGTCCGATTGGCGTGAAGCTGGTTCTCATACGTCCCGGCGAAGCTGATCGTCACTCCCGCCGGCCGCTGGAGTTCGCCGCTCGCCTCCTTGGCCTGGATGAGCCGACCGGCCGCCTCGACGACGTCCACTTCGGCGGTCCCCTGCACCTTGTCGAACAAGACGTAGCCGACCAGAGACGTGTCCTCACTCTTGATCAGCTCGGGTCCGCGGACATACTCTATCCGGGCCAGTTGGATCAGAGGAATCTGGACGCCGGTCGGGGAAGGGACCAACACCCGTTCGAGGGCCTCAATGTTGCCGCGGAGCTCCCGCGGGTAGCGGACCCGCACGGGGAACCGTTGGCGGCCTTCCACGGTCGTCGTCACCTTGATGCCGCCGA
>JBDKUU010001058.1:0-7829 GCA_039679525.1 Phycisphaerales bacterium
TCTCCAAGGTGGATGATTTCACCAACGGCAGGGCCAAGGGCAAGAACATCGTCGGCTGCCACTCCATCCAGGAGCTGGTCGCCAGTCTGAAGAGCCCGCGCAAGATCATGCTCATGGTCAAGGCAGGCAAGCCGGTGGACGAGTTCATCGAGCAACTGCTGCCGCACCTGTCGGCTGGCGATATCGTCATCGACGGCGGCAACAGCAACTACCAGGACACCATCCGGCGGACCGCCCACGTCGAGAGCCAGGGCAAGCTCTACATCGGCACCGGCGTCTCCGGCGGCGAAGAGGGCGCCCTCAATGGCCCGGCCATCATGCCCGGCGGCTCGCCCGCGGCCTGGGAGCACGTCAAGCCGATCTTCCAGAAGATCGCGGCCCGGGCCCCCGACGGGACCCCCTGCTGCGAGTGGATGGGCGAAAACGGCGCGGGCCACTTCGTCAAGATGGTCCACAACGGCATCGAGTACGGCGACATGCAGATGATCTGCGAGACCTACCAGATCATGAAAGAGGGCCTGGGCATGACCAACGAGGAGATGCACCAGGTCTTCTCCGAGTGGGACCAGGAAGAGCTGGACTCGTATCTGATCGAGATCACGGCGGACATCCTGGCCGTCAAGGACCAGGAGGGACAGGCCGTGATCGACCTGATCCTCGACACCGCCGGCCAAAAGGGAACGGGCAAGTGGACCGTGATCGAGGCCCTGGAGGCGGGCCAGCCGCTGACGCTGATCGCCGAGGCGGTCTTCGCCCGCTGCCTGTCGGCCCTCAAGGATGAGCGAGTCGACGCGTCGAAGCTGCTGACGGGTCCCAAGGGCGCCTTCCGCGGCAAGAAGGCCAACATGGTCAACGACCTTCGCCAGGCCCTGTACGCCTCCAAGATCATCAGCTACGCCCAGGGCTTCATGCTGATGCGAGAGGCGGCCAAGGAGCACAAGTGGAACCTGAACTACGGCGCGATCGCCTCGATCTGGCGGGGCGGCTGCATCATCCGGTCGGTCTTCCTGGGCAAGATCAAGGAGGCGTTCGACGTGCGGGCCGATCTGCCGAACCTGCTGGTGGACCCGTTCTTCAAGAACGCGGTCACGAAGGCCAACGGCGCCTGGCGCCGCATCGTCACGACGGCGATCAAGCTGGGCATCCCGGTCCCGACGATCGGCTCGGCCCTGTCCTTCTATGACGGCTATCGCCACGAGCGGCTGCCGGCCAACCTGCTCCAGGCCCAGCGCGACTACTTCGGCGCCCACACGTACGAGCGGGTGGACAAGCCGCGAGGCCAGTTCTTCCACACGAACTGGACCGGCCACGGCGGCACGACCTCCGCTTCGACGTACGTCGTTTGATTCCGGAAATTTTGGAAATGCAATAGACAATTGGCAGCGATCTGTAGGGTGGGTTCTTAACCCACGCGTTGAGACGATTAGAGCGAACCTGGACGCGTGGGTTAAGAACCCACCCTACACGCTGCCACCCGTTCCGTCCGAGAGGCCAAGGATCGAATCCATGTACGACAGCCTTCGCATGCGATCCGTACAGACGCCGATCATCCCGGTCGTCGGCGAGCTGATTCGAGCCAATCCCGGCACGATCTCCCTCGGCCAGGGCGTCGCGTACTACGGCCCGCCGGCCGAGACCGCCAAGGGCATCGAACGATTCTTCGCGGACCCGCAGAATCACAAGTACAAGCTCGTGCAGGGCATCCCCGAGCTGCTGGAAGCCATCGAGAGCAAACTCGCCGCGGAGAACGGCATCCGGATCGGGCCCGACCAGCGGATCGTCGTCACGGCCGGCGCGAACATGGGCTTCGTCAACGCGGTCCTGGCCATCGCCGACCCCGGCGACGAAATCATCCTGAACCTGCCCTACTACTTCAATCACGAGATGGCGATCGCGATGGCCGACTGCCGGGCCGTCTGCGTGCCGACGGACGAGAACTACCAGTTGCAGCCGGAGCAGATCGAGCAGGCGATCACGAATCGCACGCGGGCCGTGGTCACGATCTCGCCAAACAACCCGAGCGGGGCCGTCTACTCGGAGGACTCGCTGGGACAGGTCAACGATCTCTGCCGCCGTCACGGCGTCTATCACATCTCCGACGAAGCCTACGAATATTTCGTCTACAACGGCGCCAGGCATTTCTCGCCCGGCTCGATTCCCGGCAGCTCGCAACACACGATCTCTTTGTACTCACTCTCGAAGGCCTACGGCTTCGCGAGCTGGCGAATCGGCTGGATGGTCGTGCCCGAGCGGCTGTTCGAGCCCGTCCGCAAGATCCAGGATACGATCCTGATCTGCGCCCCGGTCGTCTCGCAGTGGGCGGCCGTCGGCGCAATGCAGGTCGGCAAGGCCTACTGCGACGAGAAGCTCCGCGAAACCCGGGCGATCCGCACGAGTCTCCTGAGCGAGTTGGAGACGATCGAGGACCTTGTCACGGTCCCGCGAGCCGACGGCGCGTTCTACGTACTGCTTCGCGTACACAAGCCAATGGACTCCATGCAGCTCGTCCGGCGGCTCATCGAAGAGCACAAGGTAGCCGTGATCCCAGGCTCGACGTTCGGCGTTCAGAGTCCGTGCCTGCTCCGAGTCGCCTACGGCGCCCTGCAAAAGGACACCGCCGCCGAAGGCATCGGCCGGCTCGTTCGAGGATTGCGACGAATCTTGACAACATGAAGCTCTCAGCCTAACGAGGGAGCGTAAGGCATATGTCAACCGCAAGCGTCGTTCTAAGAATGTGTCAAGTCAGCATCGCCGAGCGTCTCGACGCCGGCCAGGTCGCTTCGTTGCGACAGAAGCGTCTCCGGCGGCTCCTGGCGCACGTCCTGACCCGGTCGCGATTTTACGCAGAGTTCTACCGCAGCCACGGCATCACGCTGGACAAGCTCCCGGACGTGCAACTGACGGATCTGCCGCCGATCGACAAGCAGATCGTCATGGCCAACTTCGACGAGCTGGTGTGCGATCCAACCATCACGAGAGCGGGCATCGAGCGGTTCATCGGCGGCTCGGACTACCGGGCCATGTACCGGGGCCGCTGTCACGTGGCCTGCACGTCGGGGTCCACCGGGTCCCCCGCGATCTTCCTGTATGGCCGGCGCGACTGGGACCTGATGCAGGGGATGGTGGGAACCCGGGTCCTTCGATACAGGCCGGGCGGCCGAATCCGGCTGGCCTTCATCCTGAACACGGACGGCCACCACGCCGGCGTCAAGCTGTGCCACGGCGCCCCGTGGATCGCGTTCAAGCAGATGGCCCTCTCGATCAACGCTCCCCTGGACCGGATGCTCCGCGACGTCGACAGATTTCAGCCGCGACTGCTCGTGGGCTACGGATCGGGCATCGCATTGTTGGCCCAGCAGCAGCTTGCGGGCAAGATTCGGATCCGCCCTTCCAGGGTCATCTGCTCCGGCGAGCCCCTGACCAAGGAAATGGCCGCGACCATCCACGATGCCTTCGGAACGGTTCCACTCGACTTCTATGCGGCCTCCGAGTCGCTCGCCATCGGCGTCTCCTGCGAGCACGGCCGGGGCATTCATCTGTTCGACGACTGGCATTGCATCGAGATCGTCGATTCCGGCGGCAGACCCGCGCAGCCGGGGACGCCGGGCCGGATCAGACTCACCAATCTCTACAATTACACGATGCCGCTGATCCGTTACGAGATCAACGACGAGGTGACGCCTGCCGCCGATCCGTGCCCGTGCGGATGGCCGTTCCGCCTGGTGGAGCGAGTCGCCGGACGGACGGAACAGGTCCTGTGGTTCGAGAAGGGCGGGGGACAGAAGGAGTGCGTTCACCCCTTCGCCCTGGCGGCACTGCGCACGCCGGACGTGATGCAGATGCAGTTCATCCAGACCGCGTCCAACGAGTTGCTCGCCCGCATCAAGACCACCGCCGACCCGGCGACGGTGATTCGTCAGGTGAAAGATCGGATCGCGACGATCCTGCGGCCCAAGCATCTGGAGCCGTTCATCACGGTTCGCGTCGAGATCGTCGCCGACATCCCCAACGACCCCGTCACAGGCAAGTACCGGCTCGTCATCCCTTACAGGACCGGCGTCGATGCCCCGGGGCTTTCGCAGGCGAACGCCCCGTGCCCTCCCGCTGCCCGCACCGACAAGAACGTGCCCGTCCAGGTCGACGAGGTGCCTGCGAGAGAACCCCGGCACGCGTAGAATCGAGGGCGGCCTGTTTGTAGTGCGCCCGCCAGGGCATATCGCAGGCAGTTTGAAGTGTCACACAGACTCCGCACGCCCGAGACCTTGCACAGACGCGCCGGCGAGCCGCTTCGGAGAATTCGCTTGCCTCGCCAAATCTGCGAAGTTAGTTTTGTCCACGCGGACTTGCGAGATTTCCTGACGATGGGACGCTCGCGGCCGAACGGTTGAGGACAGATGGTGACCTGAGGAAAGCCCGAATGGGAAACTACACGAGAAAAGCAGCGCTGCACGCATCGATAACCGCATTCCTGGCGGTCGTGTTCCTGGCCATGACTCCTCCGGCAGTCGCCCAGGAGCCGGGGGATTTTCGCGAGATCATCAGCCGGGCCAAGTCCGAGGTGTTCCCGGCTCTGATCTTCGTCAAGCCGATCGTCGCGGATTACGAAAGCGGCGAGAAGAAACAGCAGGAAGTCTTCGGGTCCGGCGTCATCATCACGCCGGACGGATACGCCGTGACGAACTGGCACGTCGTGGACAAGGCCGTCACGATCAATTGCGTGCTCCACGACAAGCGGCAGGTGCCCGTCGAGCTGATCGGCTCCGACCGCGACACGGACCTGGCTCTGCTCAAGCTGCCGGCCCCGCCCGAAGGCCAGCCTTACCCGGCGGCGCGCTTCGCCGACACGGGCAAGGTCCATGAGGGCGACTTCGTCATGGCCCTGGGCAGCCCGTTCGGCTTTCAGCGGTCGATCAGCCTGGGCATCATCTCGAACGCCCAGCGGTACATCGGCTTCGAGACGGAGTACAAATACAACACGTGGCTCCAGACCGACGCCGCGATCAATCCCGGCAACAGCGGCGGTCCGCTCATCGACACCGGCGGCGCCATCGTCGGCATCAACACGCTCGGCGTCGAGGGCAGCGGCCTGGGCTTCAGCATCCCGGCGTCCACGGTGCAAGACACCATCGGGCGACTCAGGCGGGACGGCCGGGTCATCCGGGCCTACACCGGCCTGCGTCTCCAGGCCCTCAAGGACTTTCAGAGCAACACGTTCATCGGGAGCGAGCACGGCGTCCTCATCGCCGGCGTGGAGGAGAACAGTCCCGCGGCCCGCGGCGGCGTGCGGCCCGGCGACATCCTGCTGAGCGTCGGCGGCACGCCCGTCGAGGGCACGTACGCCGAGATGCTCCCGGAGATCTGGCGGGGATTGGCGGATCTGGAGATCGACAAGCCCGTGACGCTGGAGCTCCAGCGAGGCGTCGAGGCCGTGAAGATCGAAATCACGCCGGAGCAGAAAGGAGCTTCCGAGGGCGAGGACTTCGACTGCCGCCGCTGGAACATGACGGTCAAGGAGATCAACAAGTACCTGACGCCGCAGCTTTACTACCTGCGTGAAAAAGGCGTGTACATCCAGGGCACCCGCTATCCCGGCAACGCGGAGACCTCGGGTCTGGCCCGCCGGGACATTCTCCTGACGATCGACAAGGAGCCTGTCGAGACCATCGCCGACGTCAAGCGGGTGTACGAGCGAATCGTGCAGGACGACAAACGCGAGAAGAAGGTGGTCGTGGAGATCCTCCGCAGCGGCCTGCGAAAATGGATCGTGCTGGACTACCGCCGCAACTATGAAGAGGAATGATCATGAAGAGAGATTTGACATTTGAGATCTCAGATTTGAGACGGGCACGGACGTCCCGAACCCACATTTCACGATGGGGCGTCGCGCGGGCGGCAGCGTTTCGGTCATTTGGGTTTGGTTCATTTGGATTTGTTTCGAATTTCGTGCTTCGGATTTCGATATTGGCCGCGATCCTGGCGCCGATGTCTCGCGCCGATTCTCCGGACGCCAACGATCCTTCGCAGAAGATCTACGAGCAGACCGTCAACAGCTTCGTCATGGTCAGCTACCACCTCAAGAAGAGCGACCGGCCTCACCTCGACGGCGACGAATCGCAATTCGGACAGCAGTCGATCCTGCAAGGCATCCTGAACAAGAACACCCTGGATACCGTCGGCGTGATCGTCAGCGACAAGGGCGAAGTCTTCACCGTCGAACGGGAGCCCGTCCACTGGGAGGTGATCGATCACATCACGATCAAAGGCGTCGACGGCGCCGTCATGCCGGCCAAGGTCGACCGGCTGCTGGTCAAGGCGCCGGGCCGAATCCTGCGGATCGAAGGGAATCTGCCGGCCGGGTGGAAGCCGCTGTCGTTCGCCGAGTGCGACCGGATCACGCCGCAGACGAAGCTCTTCTCCGCCGCGCTGGGCTCCGACAGATACCATCGATTGTATATCAAGCCGTGCGATTACGGCCGCAATTGGGACGCCGGCGTCGGTTGCGGCGACTGCCTTCGAGTCTCCAGCACGCCTCTGGCAACGGTTCTGTGCAATGAGGACGGTTGCCCCGTCGGCGTCACCTGCGACACTGAGATCGACCTGGGCCCCGGCGGCCCCCTCTGGCGGGGCAAGGACATCCTCGCGGACCCGGGCGTCACCGACGAGCAGTGCCGCCGGCTTCAACAGAAGATGGAAAAGGAATTCGCCGAGAACCTCTACGAGGTTCGGATCATGCCCCGGCTGGATTCCGAGGACGACGAGGAGAGCGACTATGGCCGCCGATTCCGATTCGGGGGCCGCTTCTCGGATTCCGAGACCGATCGGGAGATCCTCAAATTCGCCCTGGGCATCGCAGAGAACAAGCTGCTGATCCCGGAGGCCCTGTCCAAGGAACTGGTCGCCGGCATCGACACGATCGCGGTTCGCGTGGGCGATCAAGACGTCCCCGCCCGTTTCGGCGGCGTCCTGAAGGACTGCGCCGCAACGGTGATCGAGCTTCCGGAGGGCAAGCTGCCTCATGTCGCCGCCTTCTCCGCCGACGGCAGGCTCGCCCGAGTCGAGCCCTTCTGGGCGGTCTACGCCCGCGAGATGGGCGGCAAAGACGTGCGAACCGAATTCACCCGATGGATCGACAAGCAGCAAGGCTACGCCGACCTGTGGTACCCGACGGTCGAGCGGTCCATCCCGGCGGGCAGTTGGCTGGTGGACCGCGACGGCAATCTCGTGGGCTTCTACGGCGACTCCCGGCACGAGAACGACAGGCTCGAACCGCATCTGCTCGGCATGGATGAGGACCGCTACCGATCCTTCGGCCCGGCCATGATGCGGTCCCAAATGGCGGCGATGATGGGTTCCTCCAGGCCCTACGGCTACGCCGGCAACACGCGTCTGATCGATGCGGCCGAGATGGCCAGGACGCTGGCCGACTTACCGGCCAACTACGATCCGCTCGTCAAGCACCTGGCCAAGGACGAGCAGAAACGCCGGGTCTGGCTGGGCGTCGAATACACCGCTCCCGACAAGGAGATGATCAAACAGATGGGCCTGCGGCAGCCCACGCAGGACGGCCGCATCGGACTGATGGTCAATCGTGTGTATGAGGGCTCCCCCGCCGAGCAGATGGGTCTGGCCGAGGGCGACGTCCTGCTCAAGATCGCCGCGCCGGGCGCCCCCTGGCCCATCGAGCTGCACGCCGACGAGCAGGAAGAGTACGACGGTCCCGATTTCGACGAGGCCGACGTCCCGAAGGAATTCGCCGCGATGGGCTACCAGATGCCCCGACGGCGACCGTGGCCGAGCCAGGAAAACTATCTGACCAACCTGCTGGCGGA
>JBDKUU010001059.1:0-1970 GCA_039679525.1 Phycisphaerales bacterium
GAACCTGCATGCCGGCTGCGACGCCGTGATCGCGGCGAGGTTCTACGGCGAGCAGGGCGCCGTGATGTTCGAGAACGTCAACGGCTCATTCTACGATTTCGTCGCGCGCCTCTGCATCGGGACGAAGGCGACCAACCTGGTCGAGCCGCCCGACGCATGGTTCGGACGGGCCGCGGTCGAGTGGGCCCGCAAATTACGCGAGAGCCGTCGATTCGATCCTGCGGCCGAGGAGCACATCCCGGTCGCAACCATCCTGGACAGCATTTACGGCCGATGATTCGGCAGGGGGTATTTCCATGGCAAAGCACGTATCGCAGATGACCACTTCAACAAGCTCGTGAAGCGGGATGAGCAGTGACGGACGAGCGATGACCGAGCCTGCGGACAGCACGATGCGGGTCCTGATGACCACCGACGGGGTCGGCGGCGTGTGGAACTACTGCGTCCGCCTGGCCCAGGCTCTGCAGGCGTACCGCGTCGAGATCGCCCTGGCGACCATGGGACCGGCGTTGAACGAGTCTCAGCGTCAGGAGGTCGGGCGGCTCTCCAACGTCCAACTCTACGAGAGCACGTTCAAGCTCGAGTGGATGCGGGACCCCTGGCCCCAGGTGGACCAGGCGGGGGACTGGCTCCTGGATCTGGCGGACGAACTCAGGCCGGACCTCATTCAACAGAATGGCTACGTCCACGCGACGCTGCCCTGGGCGAGTCCGACGCTGGTGGTCGGGCACTCCAGCGTGTGCTCGTGGTTCGAGGCGGTGCGCAAGTCCGAGCCCACTCCGCAGTGGAATGAGTACCGCCGGCGGGTTCGGCTGGGTCTGTCGCGTGCGGATCTCGTCACCGCCCCGACGGCCGCGGCCCTTGAGTCTCTCCGCAAGCACCACGGGCCGTTCCGATCGGCCGGGCCGGTCCGCAATGGCCTTGACGACGGCGGCGATCCCTTGCCGCGATCCGATGACGTGGTGTTCTCCGCGGGACGTCTCTGGGACCCCGCCAAGAACATCGCTGCGCTCGATCGAGCGGCCAAGGACATCCGGCTGCCCGTGATCGCGGCCGGGGCGACCGAGGGGCCCGACGGCCAGAGAATCGACCCGCAAATCATCCGTCCCATCGGGCTCCTGGATCACGCCTTGCTTCGAGAGTGGTACCATCGAGCGGCGGTCTTTGTGCTGCCGTCTTTGTACGAGCCTTTCGGCCTGGCCGCGCTCGAGGCCGCGCATGCGGGTTGCCCATTGGTCCTCAGCGACATTCCCTCTCTGCGGGAGATCTGGGCGGATGCCGCGGTCTTTGTTCAGCCCGAGGATTCCGATGCCCTCGCCCGCGAGGTCAATCGATTGCTGAGCGATGAATCTCTGCTTCAGCGTTACGGTCTTCTCGCCCAGCAGAGAGCCAGGGCTTATACCCTGGCCCGCATGGCCGAGCTCTACTATCGCACATATTGCCGTCTCATCGGGAGGGTGAGTTCATGAATGAGCCGCTGCGAATTGCCTTCTTCGGTTCCAGCCTCGTGTCGGCCTATTGGAACGGGGCCGCGACCTACTATCGCGGCATCATTCAGGCCCTGCACGACCTGGGCCACAAAATCACTTTCTACGAGCCGGACGCGTTCGATCGCCAGAGGCATCGCGACCTCGACGACGTGTCCTATGCGAGAAGCGTCGTGTATCGCCCCGACCTCGAGAGCGCGGTCGCCTGCTTGAACGAGGCCCGTGCAGCCGACGTGGTCGTCAAGTGCAGCGGCGTGGGGGTGCTCGACGACGTGCTCGAAGAGGCGGTGCTGGAGCTCAAGGGCCCCGGTCGAAAGGTGGTCTTCTGGGACGTCGATGCCCCCGCAACGCTGGAACGGGCGGCAGCGGATCACGGCGATCCCTTTCGAAAGCTGATTCCCGACTACGATCTGATCCTGACCTACGGCGGAGGCGAACCCGTCGTGCGGGCCTATGAGCGGCTTGGGGCCGACCAGTGTGTTC
>JBDKUU010001060.1:0-4188 GCA_039679525.1 Phycisphaerales bacterium
GCCGCGGTGAAGTGACGCTCCGCCCGCTCATCCGAATCCGCGTTCTCCATTCGCACAGACTTCGACGCGCGCCTATGGCGCGTGGGTGATCTCCAACGCCGCCGGCGGACGCAGGCTCGGGTCATAGAGGGTACGGTAGGGAGCCATGACGCCGTAAGCGAGGAATTGCAGGTCCTGGCTGGGATCGTTCGGCGCGTAGGAGATCGACAGCGCCGGAGCGGTCAAAGCCGCCGTAGTCGGAGAGTTGTCGTACGCGAGGATCTGCAAATCCGTGCTGGGAATGCTCTGGCTCCACAAGACAATCGCGATGGCGTTGCCCGAGGCCCAATCCGGGCGATCGATGACCTCCTGCACCACCTGGCTGATGTCCTTGCTGGGAGTCGGGAGGACCGTATCGGCCCCGCCCCATGTCACGAACGCGTTTGTCAACGGCAGCTCGCCCACGACCCGGTCGTTCTGCGAGAAGCTCGCTGCGTTGCCCGTCGCCTCCGCCTGGAGGATGCCTGCGATGGCTCGCGAGTTCGCGGCCCGGACGGTCAGGTGAGCCGAGAGGATCTTGCTTCCCTGCGGGATCGCGATGTCCGTGAAACGCATGCCGGCGCTGTTGAGCCCGACCAGGAGCGTCGGCTGGGTGTACTTGTTCGACGTGTCCTGACGCGTGGCGTAGGCGTCGTCCTCGCTCGACTTCACGTACCGGCTGCAATTGAGCTTCTTGGTCAGCGGAGGCCTGACCATGACCCGGATCGCAGCGATATTCGATTCGCCGCTCGATTCGGGAACGGCGCCGTCGTCCACGTAGAACGTGAACGTGTCCGGCCCCATGTATCCGCTCGCAGGCTTATAGACCACCTGATTGGAGCAGTCCGGCAGGACCGCGGACCCGGTGATCGGCTTGCCCTGGGAATCCTCCAGCGTGCCATGATCGGGTAGCGCGGCGATGATGTAGGTCAGCCGGCCGGGAGGGTTGGGCAGATCGTCGTCCGTGGCGGGAAGCGTCACCGTCAGGGCCGTGTCGAAAGGCGTCTCCATGACGGCGTCCGTCGCCACGGGCACGGCCTGATTGACTGTGGGAGGCAGAATCTCCGCCTCCAGGAGGCCGCACGTGATCTCGAGTCTGGCCGCCCGGGCGGAATAAGGACTGTCGCAGGCGAGAAGCTGCACGTCCTGACTGGTCGTCCTGTCGCCCGAGTACAGGATGGCGAGGGCGTTGTCGATCAGCCAATCCGGGCGATCGACGATCTCCTGGACCACGGCGCCGATATCCGGACTGGCGTGGAATGCTCCCGCCGGGCCGCAATCGCCGGTCTGCCAAGTCCAGGGGACGCTCGCCTGCGTTTTCGCCATGTTCGGGATTCGCACGCTCGGCGAGGAGAAATCGGCGGCGTTGGCGACATCCTGCGCCCGCAGGGCGCCGCTCATCCTCGCTTTGATCGTGGACGTGCCGATGCCGACTTTCAGACGCGCGCCGACGATCTCGCTGCCCGGCAGGACGTCGACGTTCTGGAATCGCATGGCGCTGTCGTTTCGTCCGACGGACAGAAGATCCGAGAGAACCACGGCCGGTCCGTCCGCCCCATACGCGTCATCCTCCGGCAGGATCACCTGATACTCTCGCGTGACCATGTTCCTGACTCCGACGGTCACGGCGGCGACATTCGAGTTGCCGCCCGATGGGGCGCTGCCGCCGTCGCTGGCGTGGAAGCGAAACGTATCGTTGCCGGCGAAGTTCTCGCTCGGCCGGTAGACCACGCCGCCGATGTGAGCCGCCAGCGTGCCTGTCTTCGCGATCGCCGTGCCGTCGGGGTATTCGAGTGACCCGTGAGCGGGCAGCGAGTCGATCACGAAGTCCAGCGGCGCGGGCAGTCCGTCGTCGGTGGCCGCCAAAGCGATCGATGCGGGCGTGTTCGTGTTCGCATACAGACTCAGATTCGCGGCCACCGGGGCGCTGTGACCGGGCCCCGCCGGATTCGTCTGCGAGCCTGCCGACCCTCCGCCGACGGAGCCGGCCGTGAATTCGATCTCAAGCTTCGGGGCGTACGCCGGGTCGCTCTCCCACGAGTGGAAATCGGGCATGTCTCCCATGAGTTCTTTTCCGACGTAGTGAATGACGAGATCGTTGCCCGCCGACCAGTCGGAACGATCGACGATCTCCTGGACGACGCCGGCGATATCGGGACTGCCGTACCATTGCCACGGGTTCTCGGCGCCGCTCCAATTCCAGGAGACCGACGCCTGCGTCTTCGCGCGGTCGTAGATGCGCGCATTCATCAGGGTGAAATCCTTGGCGTCGCCGGTCGCCTCGGCGTAGACGGCGCCCTTGCACTTGGCGACACTGCGTGTGTAGAGCCGCAAGGTCGCGCTGACGATCCGGGCTCCCTTGGGCGTCTGCACACCCTGGAATCTCATGCCACTGATGTACTGCCCGAGTCGCAGGGAAGTCCCCGACGTGACCTGCCAGCCCGTCAGTGCGGTGGCGTCGTCTTCGCCCGAGCCAACCTGGTACCGGAGCGTGGTGATGTCCTGCACGGAGATTGTCGCGGCGGCGGTGTTGGACACGCCCCCGAACGGAGCCGGGCCTCCGTCGTCGGCGGAGAAGGTGAAGGAGTCCTCGCCGAGGAATCCCCCGGCGGGCTTGTAGACAACCTGGCTGGCGTTCTGGGCGAGCGCCATCGGTTTCACGATGGGCGTCCCGTCCGGATACGTCAGGGTTCCGTGTTGGGGCAGGGACGCGATTGTGTACGTGAGCTTGCCCGGCGGCGTCGGCAGGCCCTCGTCCGCAGCCTGGAGCGTGATGGTCACGGGCGTGTTCCTGGCGATGGTCTTTCGCACATCTTCCGCCGCCGGGGCGCGCTGATTCACCAGCGGCTGGCTCGAAATCAGCGAGTAGCGTTGCACGCTGCCGGTCAGGGTCTTGATGGCGACTCGGATCTCGTAGGTCCCCGCCTGCCCGGGCGCCGCGACGTATACCTGCTCGACGTTGTCCAGCTTGTTGTCGCCCGTCCTGGCCGGAGCGGCGGGGACCGCCGGGTCGAGCACGTACGGGCGGTAGACGGGCGAACCGCCGGGACCGATCAGCCGCAGGTCCAGGTCGTTGATCAGACGCGGGGACGAATCGTCGAGCGACGAATTGATCGCCGCAGCGGGCGGATCGATCCAGCACAGCGTAATCCGAATCGGCGAGGCGCCGTCCGAGTGGAGGTAATACGAATCGGCCGAGTTCTGCTTGTCCAGCGAATCCTCGACGATCAAGTCGCCCACCTGGCAGTCGCGATCCTCCTGGATCAGCTCGGCGGCGGCCCTGGTGTTCATCAGTCCCCAGCCGTACTGGTAATCGGGTCCGACCCGGCCCAGGTCGTCCGCGGTGTGCAGGATGAGAGCCTTGAGCGTGGCCGAACGCATCGCCTGGCCCGGGAAGAGCTTCGCATAGTGCTCCACCAGCAGGATCGCGGAGCCGGCCGCGGCGGGGCTGGCCATGCTGGTGCCGCCGTAGACCGTGTAGTCGTGGTCGCCGTCGTGGTCGCATGAGTACACGTCGACGCCGGCGGCCACGATGTCCGGCTTGATGCGGCCGTCGTCGGTGGGGCCCCAGCAACTGAACTTCGTCATCGCGGTTTTGACGCAACTTCGCGTTCCCGCGGAAACGGCGTTGTTCACAGCGCCCACGGTCACGATGTTCTTGGCGACAGCGGGGCCGGAGATCGTGTCGTAGCCGCCCGTGGACCCGCCGTCGACCGGCGGGCAGGTGCTCGGGCTGTAGACGATCTCGTGCCAGCCGGAGCGATAGTAGTAGACGGTGTCGCCGGGTTGCGGGCCGTCGTTGCGGTCGTTTCCCGCCGCGGCGAACGCCAGGTAACAGGAGTTCATGTAGGCGACGTCGTCCCACTGGCGGGCGGTGGTGTTGTACTGGCCGAACAAGTTGTCGTAGGAGTCCCGGCCTTTCCATTCGCCGGTGTAGTGCCAGCCGATGTGCCTGGTCATGGCAGTGGTGGCGTAGTAGACCCAGCCGACGACGTAGCCGTAGGAGTGATTCGAGACGTAGATATTGTTCGGCTGGCCCGGCCCGGTCGCCGCCCGGCTGAGCATCTGCGCCGTGTCGTTGTTCCAGTCGTAGGATTCGATCCGAACGCCGGGGGCCATGCCTATCGCGTTCGGATCCACGCCGGCGGCGCCGATCGTTCCTGCGACGTG
>JBDKUU010001061.1:0-5927 GCA_039679525.1 Phycisphaerales bacterium
GTCGCCGACTTTGCCCATGCCCAGAATGAAGTCCGTGTTGACGCTCGAGTCGAACGCGGGCGGCTCCTCGATCGCCTCCGCGCGGATGTCCAGGACTTCGCGGACCCGGTCCACGACGATGCCCGTGATGAGCTTGCGGGTCTCGTGGGCGATCTCGACCACGAAGATGCACGTCTCGTCGGTGACCTCGGTCGTCTCCATCCCGAACTTGGCCCGCAGGTCCATCACCGGGATGACCTGCCCCCGCAGGTTGACGACGCCCTTGACGTAGTGAGGCGTCTGCGGCACGGCCGTGATGTCCATGTAGCCGATGATTTCCCGCACCTTGAGGATCTCCACGCCGTACTCCTCCGCCCCCAGCGCGAAGGTCAGGTACTTGTTGTCGTTCTTCGGGTTGTCCACTGCCCGGCTGTGCTTGGACTCTGAAACTTCAGTCATAATCTCACCTCATTTTCTATTGCGATCACACATGTCTAGTTGCCCGTGCCCCGGCCGCTTGTCCTCTTTCTCGCTGCCGCGATGTCGAACACCCCCGTGGAATCGACCACGCACAGACGCCGCTTCATCGGAAAGTTCCACGTACTCCCTCGGGTTAACCACAGTCCCCCGCGAGTCTCCACCGCTCTTGAGCAACAGGCACACGAGCTCCACCAGCGAGTCGACGCCGACCTTCTTCATGATGTTGGCCCGGTGAAATTCCACGGTTTTCACCGTGACGCCGAACTGCTGCGCCATCTGCTTGTTTGTTTTCCCGGCGACGATTTCCGCCAGCACGTCCCGCTCCCGGGTCGACAAGTCGCCGAACCTTGCGCCGGCCGCCCGGCGCTCGGCCTCTTCCCGCCGATCCGCCAGATCCCTCTCGATGGCCGCGTGCACCTGATCGAGGAGGTATTGCTCGTTGACGGGCTTTTGCAGGAAGTGGAACGCGCCCTCCCGCATGGTCTGAACCGCCGTGGGGACGTCGCCGTGATCCGTCACGAAGATCATCGGGATGCGGCATCCTTCCCGACGCAATCTGCGCTGGAGTTCCACCCCGCTCATATCCTGCAAACGCATCTCCAGAATCACACACCCGCAGCGAGAAGAACCATGTTTTTCCAGGAACGCCGCCGCAGTCGCAAAGGTCTCCACGCGCAGCCGGACCGACTCCAGGAGTCGTCGCAGGGCTCCTTGGACTTCCACATCGTGATCCACGATGAATACCGTCGGCTCCAACTCGCTCATCCTGTGCTCCTTGACGTTCGGTGCAGTCGCTCTTCGAACGAACTCATCGCGAAGAGAACATCCGGAAGGGATCGTGCTCTTCATCCACCTGGGGGGGACCCGCCGCCGAGTTCCACACGTGATGCGTGCATCGTCATCAGGGAAATGTCACTTGACTGGTATTACCCGGTGACACGCTGGGGTTTACCCGAGCAGCGGGACGCTCGCGGCGACCGCGGCGGTCTTCATGTGTCCCGCTTGACAGGGACCGAATTGAGGACTACGTTCGGGCCATGACAAGCGCGATTGTGGTTGCGATGTTGGCGGACAACTACGCCTACCTTCACCCTTGCGGCGACGGTCTGGCGTTGGCCGTCGATCCCGGCGAGGCATCGCCGATCTTGCGGGTCATGGAGGAGCGGGCGGTCTCCCTCGCTGCGGTCCTGACGACGCACCACCATTGGGACCATGTCGGCGGCGTCGCGGAACTCCGGTCCAAAACCGGGTGCGAGGTGATCGGGGTCGATCGAAGCCTCATTCCGGCGGCCGACCGCATCGTCGCCGGCGGCGACGTGCTGACCGTCGGACAGACGCAGATCAACGTGATGGCGACTCCGGGACACACCCAGACATCTATGAGCTACCATATTGAGCCGCAGCCAGGCGGCACACCGGGAGTCATCTTCACCGGCGACACGCTCTTCGTCGGCGGCTGCGGCCGACTGCTCGAGTGCGACGCTCTGACGATGTGGGAATCACTGCGGAAATTGAGATCCCTGCCCGCAGAGACTCTGGTCTACTGCGGCCACAATTACGCTATGGAGAACTATGAATTCGCGACGGCGGTCGCTCCCGACGATCGAAGGTTTCGCGACAGACTCGTGCAGGTGCAGCGAGCCATCGAGTACGGACAGCCGACAGTGCCCTCCACCATCGCGCAGGAACGAGCCGCGAACATTTTCCTGCGCGCAGACGATCCCCAGGTGAAGGCCGCAGCGGGTATGCCCGACGCCGAGCCTCACGAAGTCTTCGCGGAACTCCGGCGTCGAAAAGACCTTTTCGGCTAAGGGGATTCGACCTTCTCTACCGCTCTCTCAGGAACGCATCCAGACTGAGTTCCTGTGCGTTATTTGAGCTTCATCCAGAGATAGCTGTACGTCAGGGCCGATCGCAAGGCCTGGTGCTTGTTGGTCGCGCCTGCCGCATGGCCGCCTTCCAGGTTCTCGTAGTAGTAGATCTTGTGCCCCTGTTCCTCCATCCTCGCGGCCATCTTTCTCGCGTGGCCCGGATGGACGCGGTCGTCAGCAGTCGAGGTGTAGAAGAACACCTGGGGATACTGCACATCGGCACGCACGTTCTGGTATGGCGAGTATTTGCTGATGTACGCCCACTCTTCCGGCACGTCGGGGTTCCCATATTCGGCCACCCAACTGGCGCCGGCCAGCAGTTTGTTGTAGCGTCTCATGTCCAGCAGCGGCACCTGGCACACGACGGCGTTGTACAGATCAGGCCGCTCGGTGAACTCGACGCCCATGAGCAGTCCGCCGTTGGAGCCGCCCATGATGCCCAGGTGCTCGGGCGAAGTGATGCCCCGCCGGATCAGGTCCTCCGCCACGGCGGCGAAGTCGTCGTACGCCCGCTGGCGATTCTCCTTGAGGGCCGCCTGGTGCCAGGCAGGTCCGAACTCGCCGCCGCCGCGGATGTTCGCCAGGACGTAGACGCCGCCCTTCGTCAGCCAGGCGTCGCCCGTCGTGGCGGAATAGCCGGGCAGCATTTCGATTTCGAAGCCGCCGTAGCCGTACAGCAGCGTGGGATTGGTCCCGTCCGCCTTCATCTTTTTCGGCCGCACGACGAAGTACGGGATCTTCGTGCCGTCCTTGGAGATGGCTTCGGACTGCTCCGTCACGAGTCCCTTGGTGCTGAAGAAGTCGGGCAACGACTTGAGTTTCTTCATCTTGCCGCCATCGGAAACATAGTAGAGGCTCGTCGGCGTCAGGAAGCCCTGGTAGCTCAGAAAATACTCGTTCGACCACTCGTCTGTCGAAACGACGCTCAACGTGCCGAGCTCGGGGGCATCGACCTTTTCCCCGACCCAGCGGCCGTCCTTCACGCGGAATGCGTGCAGTTCGCTTCGCACGTTGTTCAGCATCAAGACGAGCAGGATATCATGCGTGCCGGCGTACGAAACGACGTTCGATCGATCGTTCGGCTCGACGATGACGTTGAACGCGCGATCGCCCTTGAGATACTTGTCATAGTCGATAGCGATCAGGGACCCCTGCTTGTACGTGTCCTGGCCGAGCGTCCAATCCGATTTGAGACGGACGAGCATCTGGTTTTTGAAGAAGCCCCCGAAGTCCGCGTCGTCCGGGATCTCGATTTTCAGTGGCCGGCCGTTCTCGATGACGAACGTGTTCGACGTGTAGAACGTCATGCCCCGGTGGATCACGTCATACCGTCTCTCCGGCGTGTTGATCGTCGCGCATCCGGTCTCGACGTCTTTCACGTCGCCCTCGAACACGGTCTCGGCGCTGCCCAGGGGCGTTCCCCGTTTCCAGAGTTTGGAGATCCGGGGATAGCCGGACTCCGTCAGACTGCCGGCCCCGAAATCCGTTCCCACGTAGATCGAATCCCGGTCGCGCCAGGAGACGTCGGTCTTGGCCTCGGGCAGGGTGAAGCCGCCCTTGACGAATTGCTTTGTGCTCGCATCGAACTCGCGGACCACGACCGCATCGCCGCCGCCCCGCGAGAGCTGCACGAGGAACAGGTTGTAGTCGGGATACAGTCCGCTGGCCCCTTTGAAGACCCATTGCTCGCCCTCATCCCGGCAGAGCTTGTCCACATCCAGCAGCACCTCCCATTCCGGAGAACGCTTGCGGTATTCGGCCAGCGTGGTCCGCCGCCATAAGCCGCGTTCGTTCTTTTCATCCTGCCAGAAATTGTACAGGTACTTGCCCCGGATCTGGGGATACGGGATGCGCACCTTCGAATTGAGGATGTCCAGGGCCTTGTCGTACGTCTCCTGGAATCCCGGCTGAGCCTCGAGCACGGCCAGCGTGGCCTCATTGTGGGCCTTGACCCAATCGAGAGCCTTCTCCCCCCGGACCTCCTCGAGCCAGAGGTACGGATCGACTTGTTCTTCAGACCGCGTCACGGGCGCCTGCGAAAAGAGCATGATTGCTGCCATCCAAACGACGATGCGACACTTCATACGTAGCTCCTGATCTCGTAGTCGTCAACTTACCGCTCGATTCGAAAAACAATAGATCGGGTGAACGCCGGCAGAGACAATCGGCCCTGATCGAGCCTGCCTTCGGACCATTCATCCGCCCAGAGGTCGTAGATTCGGATTCGCGAGGCCCCTTCCGGAACGATCTCGGCCGGCACTTGGATCGACAGATCCGCCAATCGCTCCGGCTGCTTGCCCTCCGCCAGTTCGGTCTGCCAGGTGTTCTCTTTGTCCCGGCACCAGGCGATCAACGTGCGTCGGCCCGCCAAAGCGTAGATTCGCAGACGCGGGTGCTCGATGCGAACCGGCCGAAAGCCTTCCGCCGGGGGATCGAGATCCCGAACCGACTTGGCGAAGCGGCCGAAATGATGCCAAAGGTTGTTCTTCGCGACGTAGCTGTCCCAATGCCAGCAATGCCCCGGCCCGGCCGCCCCGGCGAAAAACGGTGCGAACAGCACATCGTGCAGGATGATGCCGGCCCGATCCTGGGCGTAGAGCTTGAAGGGGCCACTATGATGAGGCTCGACCGCCCCACTCTCGGCCAGCAGGACCGGCTTGCCCGGCATGAATCCCAGCAGGGTCGTTACCGCGTCGGCCGCGAGGACGTCCATGGGGCCATGACAGACGTCGAGCTGAGCCCCCAAGTCCAGATACCGATGCACCTGGGCGATGTCGTTGCCTGGAATGAAGCACAGCGATCGATAGAGGTCGATCTTGTTCTGGGTGTCGAAGCTGCCCTGGCTCTGCGTCGCCAGATTCTTCGGGAATTGCTGGTGCAGGGTTTCGAGCATCATCTGCGTCCACCGCTTCGCCACGCCGGAATCCTGCCACATCTCGGGCGTCCAGAGGTTCTGGACCGCGTCGAATTCGTTCCACAGCTCCCACGCAAAGACCGTCGGATCGTCGCCGTACCGTTTGGCGTACCACGCGATCTTCCCCTTGAACTGCCCTTGCGAAGCGGGATTTGCGAAGAAATCTACGATGTCCTTGGCTGGGCCCCCGCGCGAGACCTGATAGAGCGGCTTGCCCGCCCACGTCTGTGAACCGTCGCCCAAGTGACGAAAATGCTCCAGCGTCATCTTCACGCGGATGTCGTACCGGCGGGCGACCGCGAGCATCGCGTCGATGCGTTTGGCCTTCTGAGCGTCGTACTGACCGCTTCGCTCGTGCTCGACGTCAAAGAACCCGTTGCTCAACCAGACGCGAATGAAGTTGCCGCCGTTGGCCGCGAGTTGGCCCATCCACTGCCCCATCTGGGCCAGGGCCTCGTCCGAATTGCCGGGCGGGGCGATCATGTTCAGGCCGATCGGAATATAGGGCCGGCCGTCGGACAGCTCGAAGTAGCGAGGATCCCGCGGACTGACGCGAACATAGGGCTTGTCCGTCGTCTGCCCGTACACCGACGCGGCTGCGCAGAACATCAGAGGCAAGCAGCAACTCACACTCCTCCCAGCCAATATCCACGCGTTCATCATCGGAACCTCCAAAGGGAGCC
>JBDKUU010001062.1:0-2297 GCA_039679525.1 Phycisphaerales bacterium
TAGACGGAGGCTTTGTGAATCGCCTTGTTGAGTCTGATGAACGGTCCGTTCGCAGTCTCGGCTCGATAGATGTTGTAGCCTTCCAGGTTGGGGTCCGCGTCGAACGTCCAGCGAAGATCGATGCGGCTGTCGTGACCGATCGCGATGAGTCCCTGTGGCGCGGCCGGCGGCGGCGGGGGAGGCACGGGCTCGGCCTCCGCCAGGACGCCGATCTCCTCGGCCGTCAACGCCCGGTTATAGAGGCGCACGTCGTCGATCAGGCCGTTCCAGAAGCGGTTGGAGGTCTGCCCGTTTTCGCCGATGAGGACGCGGCTCCAGTTGCGGTTGATGTCGCCATGCAACGACTTGGCGTCGACGCGAAGGCCGTCCTGGTAGAGGCTGAGTTCCGCGCCGTCGTACACGCCGGCGATGTGACGCCAGTCGCCATCGTTCACATCGCCGCTGTAGACTTCCGGCCAGCCGCCGCCGGTCAGACCCAGGCACAGGAACGCCACGCGATTGTCGTCCCGCGTACGGGCCAGGACCCAGTCGTCGCCCTTGGTGACGATCGCGCTCCAGTTCCGGTCAAACGCCCGGACCTTGATCCAGCATGCGAGCGTAATCGCGTCGCTGAAGGTGAGGGACGGGTCCTCGCCCACGTCGATGTAATCGTCCTGCCCGTCGAAGTCCAGGCACCAGCCGCGCTGAGGGTCGTTCGCCCACGTGGGATTGCCGAAGACCGTGCCATGATTGCCGCCGGCGCTGTCGCCGGCATTGCCGTCCAGCTTCCAGTGTCCGATGAGGCCGGGCTCCGCCGCGATCGATGTTCCTCCCACTCCGAGCCCCCAAGCCGACACCGCCAGCATCGCCATCACGACAAGAGAATCGCCTCTTCCCATAGCTCACCTCCGAAGCTCTGCAAGTCGTTCGTAGCCCGGAACGAATGACGTGAAACCAGCTCTCATTCTATCGATCCGGAGCGGAAAGACAAGGAGATTGGCGCTGCATCGCTCGCCGGAATTCAGGATGTGGATGGGTGTTTTTTTGTCGCCAGGGCCCGGAAAGCTGGAGAAATCCCGGTACTTGCGGTTGACGGCCTTCACCTGGGACTGCATAATGTGGGCGCAGGCTCCGCCCCATGACATGGCCTCTTCTGCGGCGTGCAAGACCATCGTGACTCGCCGCGATGCTCCGTATCTCCCGAGAGAAGGCGACCCTGCACGACCGATTCTACAGTACGAGGACGACGATATGCCGAAACGGGCCAGACGATCGAAGAAACCCCTTCACGTGGCGCTGGTGTACAACGCGGACACCGGAATCATCCCGGATACGCCCGAGGATCGCGGCAGCACCGCGGACCTGCGGCACATGATCCGGGACATGGCGCGCGTGTTGCGATCGCTGGGGCATCAGGTCACCGTCGTGCCGCTGGCCCACGACCTCTTTGCCTTTCAACGCAGGCTGCGCCGGCTGGCTCCCGACGTCGTGTTCAACCAATATGACGACGTGGTTCACGGGGCGCTGTACGAAATGCGATTCGCCGCCATGGTGCGAATGATGGGGTTCCCCATGACCGGCTCGCCCGCTCTGGCTTTGGGCCTGAGCCGCTACAAGCACATGGCGGCCAGCCTGCTCCACGGGTCGGGCATTCCGATCCCGCCGTGCACGGAAATGCTGGAGAAGGTGGGCGACGTCGACCGGTACGAATGGAAGTTTCCGCTCATTGTCCAGCCCGGCCAGGAGCATTCGGGAATCGGCCTGGATCGCGATTCGATCGTGGAGTCGAAGAAGGCCCTCCGCCGGCAGGTGGGGCACGTCCTGCGGAACTTCAACCAGCCCGCGCTGGTCCAGCGGTTTCTGCCCGGCCGGGAGTTCAACGTGGGCATCGTCGGAGGCAAACGCCCGAAGGTGATGCCCCTGGCCGAGGTCAACTATGGGGAATTGCCTCCGGAGATCCCGCCGATCATGTCGTACGCCGCCAAGTGGATCGAGACTTCGGTGGAGTACAAAAAGACGTCGGTGATCTGTCCGGCGGATGTGGAGCCCGAACTGGCCCGGCAGATCAGCGATATTTCGATCCGCGCCTTTCGAGCAGTCAGGTCCTGGGGATACAGCCGGGTCGATATCCGGCTCGATGAAGCCGGCGTCCCGAGAGTCCTCGAAGTGAACTGCAATGCCTCGCTGGAGGAGGGCGTCGCCCTGGCGCGCTCGGCGGAGAGGGCGGGCATCGGCTATCCGCAGTTGTTGCAGATGATCATCGACGCGGCCTTGGAAGGGCCTCCCTACGACGTCAGCGTTCCGATGCTGCTCTAGCC
>JBDKUU010001063.1:0-4085 GCA_039679525.1 Phycisphaerales bacterium
GGTGCTGTATCCGATGGTCGATGAGGCGGAGAAGACCGCGACGCTGGAGGCGAAACCCTCGATTGCTCCTGCGCCCAAAGACACCAACGAACCCAATGAGCCCAACAGCCCGGCGGCGATAGAAGCGGGACTGAAGAAGACGCCACGAATCGACACGCAGCAGATCATCAAGGACCTCAAGAACTACATCTTCAACATCGTGACGAACGCGTTCGGCACGATTCTGGGTCTGATCTCGAGCATGGCCTTTGTGGTCATTTTCGTGCTCTTTTTGCTGCTGGGCCGCAACCCTTACACGACCCACTCCGAGATCTATTCGGAAGTGGTCGGAAAGATTCGAAGGTACGTCGGCATCAAGATCGTGGTTTCCGCTCTCACGGGCATTCTCGTCTGGATGACCCTGGCGATTGTCGGGTTGGAACTCGCCGGCGTGTTCGGGATCCTGGCCTTTCTGCTGAACTTCATCCCGTCCATCGGTTCGATCGTCGTGACGTTTCTGCCGGTCCCGATCGCGGTGGTGCAGTTTCAGTCTTCGCCCTGGCTGATCGTCCTGGTGGTGGCGATTCCGGGGGCGATTCAGAACCTCCTGGGCAACATCATCGAACCCAAGCTTCAGGGCGAGGGCCTGAATCTGCATCCGGTCACGATCCTGCTGGCCCTGTCTTTCTGGGGCTTGCTGTGGGGCATCGTCGGGATGTTCCTGGCGGCCCCGATCACCGCCGCCATCCGCATCGTCCTGATGCAGTTCGACATGCTCAAGCCGGTCGGCAAGCTCATGGCCGGCGACCTCACGGAGTCGCGGCTTTCAGTTCGTCCTGCAGAAAGCCGATCTGCCGGTCCTCTTCGCGGATGATCTGGTCCAGCATGTCCTGGCTGGCGGGATCGCGGGCGAAATCCTTCAGGCCGTGATAGAAGACGATCACTTCATTGGCCCGGCGGATGGCGTCCGAGAGGACCTGGCGTCTGTTCTCCCGTCCGGTCAGCCGGTTCGGGGCGTCATGCTTCGTGCTGGACCCCGCCAGGCCGGACATCACCTGCGGATTCGAGAGCACGTAGTTGTCCGGGTCGAACGTGCCGAATTCGCCGGTCTTCTCGGAGAACCGCTTCCTCATGCGGGCCCAGATCTTCTCGTGCTTGGCCTTCCACGTGGCGAGCCGATAATAGACGTCGCGAAGATTGGGGTCGTCGAACAGCTCGGCCGTCTTGAGATAAAACTTGGCCCCCTTGTGCTCGACCTGCTCGGCGATTTGAAGAATCTCGAAGACGTTGAACTTGGTTTCCACGCCGCGCTCTCTCGACTCACTTCCCACCCGTTTGGCCCAGGAAACGACACCGGAGCACCAGTCGCTCCAGAGGGCAGCACCGACCGCCAGAAGACCCGGACATCATAAACCATTATAGTCACAGGAGATAACAAGTCAACGCAAAACAACGCCCGGCTTGTCAAGAGGCGTGCTGGCGTTCCAGTTCGCTCGCGAAGATCCTGTAGCTGTCGCGTCCGAACAGGCAGAAGACGACGCGGTCGAGGCTGGTCGTGCCCCGCAGGTGCTGAAGGGTCGCTCTGAGCATGATCTCGGCGCAGCGGTCGAGGGGGAACCCGAAGATGCCGGTGCTGATCGCCGGGAAGGCCAGACTCTTGAGATTGTGCTCGTCGGCGAGCTTCAGGGAGTTCACGGTGGCGTCGCGGAGCTTGCGGTCCTCGTCGCCTTCGCCCATCCGGGGGCCGACCGCATGGATGACGTACCGGGCCTTGAGCTTGCCGCCGGCGGTGATGACGGCCCCGCCGACGAACGTGCCGCCGATGCGGTCGCATTCGGCTTGGATCTCGGGTCCGCCCTTTCTGCGGATCGCGCCGGCCACGCCTCCGCCCAGGACGAGCTGCTCGTTGGCCGCGTTGACGATCGCGTCGGTGTCCATCTCCGTGATGTCGTCCTCGACGAGTTCGAGCACCCGATCCCCTATTCTCACGACCATGCTGAAATCCTCCCTACACGTATCCGCCCTGAAGCTGTCCACCGCACATCTTAGCCCCTGATGGACCGCCGCGTCAAACACATCCCGACAACCATCCGGCCCCTCGTCAGAACGGACATCCCAGGGCCGTCCGCTGCACAAACGAACCCAATTCCGCCTGCGACGCCGGCAGTCCCGTCTCGCGATCTGCGAATTGGGTTCGTTTCACGCGATCGCTCCGATCGGCACCGCCGGCAGCCAGGACGGCCTCGTCCCGTCCCCGTTCCTCCGAGAATTGGCTTCGTTTCGCATAAACGACTCGCGTCCAGGATTAAAGGCGGGGCTACTGGCTTCTCCCGCCTGAGACTTGACATTTCGCACTTGAAACTCCCTCCGAATTGGCTTCGTTTCGCACAGACGACCTGCGTCCGACGGTAAAGGCGGGGCTCTTGGCTTCTCCTGCCTGAAACTCGGCACTTCAAACTTGAAACCTCTTCATCGTGCCATTGACGCAAAGCGGAAAATGCCAGGGTTTGGGGCCCAGCCCCAAGAAGCATCGAAGTGCGCCAAGACAGGGTGGAACTCAGCAAAAACCGTCGCCACCAATATAAGACGCTTCCGAACGCCTGTATGTTTCGTAAAAACCTAAAACAAAGCAGAAGGTGGACTCGCGCAGAGACGCAGGGACGCAGAGTCAGACAAGACGAAGGTAAGAACCTCCGAAGGCAAGAAGGCAAGAGCCGGCAGCGTAGCGATCCACGTTCCTACCTTCTTTCCTTCCTGCGTTCCTACCTTCTCTTCCCAGCGTCCCTGCGTCACTGCGTGAGATAGGATCCTCCCCGATTCCACAACCTGCGGCCTCTGTACCTCCGTGACGAACCCGTCCGCCGCCCCCACGGCGTCCCGCCGCAGACACTTGTCGCGACCGCCGCCCGGAGTCTGCCGCGTTGGGCCGTCGGCATGGCGCTCCCGGCGACAGATGGTCAGGTCAAGGGTACTTGGTAAGCTCTTTCCCGATAAGGAGTTACGCAGGAAGGCCGCGAAAACGTACCTGACACCTTAGGTTTACCCAAAGCGATAAACTCCCCGGGCAGGACCGCTTTGAGCCTGCATTGAGCCCCACGAAATAGGGACACTTCCCGGCTGCCCTGGCATCTTCGGTCTGCCAGAGAATCCGGGCACACCAACGTCCCGGGTGCATGACCGCTTCTGCACGCCCTCCCCCCCGGGGGGGGGCGCCGTGACCCCGCAAACCTATCGCGTCTGTCAGCCTCCCCTCCGCAGGCGTCTGGTCACACGATGGCACCACGATCTCCTCGCCGACAACGAGAGCACGCCCGAAACGGTCGTGCACCCCTTCTCACACCGGTTTTTCCCTATCCCTTGCCGCCTCTTCCCGCTATGATTCTCCTATGAAGCGCCCCGGGTGAAGCTGCGACGGATGGGTTGGAGCCCGCCGCGGGCTGACTGGATGTCGAGAGGCCCGAAAGTGCGGGATGGTTGCGGATGTCGGAGGGCCGAGAGGAAAAGCCATGGTCAACGATCCTGTAGACAGCGGCGGGAACCCGCCAGCCCTGCCTGACGATCCCGGGGCAACTGTTGCAGAATCTGCAACAGTCCAAGTCGAGGGATTCACCCTGGACGACCAACGTCTCGAAGAGCCCGCCAGCTACGTCTCTTGGGAAAGGGATTTGTCCGAACCTGCAGCTATCCGGAAATCCCGGATAGCTGTCTCCGACCGCAAGCGGTCAGAGAGAGCAAGCCGTTGGAACAGTCGCCGCCCTTCAGACCTGCCAAGTCGAATCGCAGGAATCGTGGCGACACGAAGGGCTGTTCCTAATGCTCCGTCAGGTATTGGAGAAGCGGATTGTGAAATGTGTGGATCTGACCCCAGGGGCCTCCGCGGGGTCGCCGCCAGGGGACTCCCAGCGACAGCCAGCCAGGTTAAGCATGTTTGTAAGCTCTTGTCAGACAATGAGGTATGCAATAAAGGGGGTAAAATGTACCTGACACCTTTAATTCCCCCGCTCTGCCTGTAGCCGCCGACGGCATAGGCGATGACGCTCATGGTCCCGGCCAGACAAAAGGTTGCCACGCGGGCCAGCGGGTATCGGCCCTTGCCCCGATAGCCC
>JBDKUU010001064.1:0-9425 GCA_039679525.1 Phycisphaerales bacterium
CGAACCGCTCGGCGGCCTCTCGCCGCAGGAACTTCTCGGCCTGCGGCGTCTCGGTCTCCGACAGCCGGACGGACGTGATCTTGAGCGTGTCGATGGGAAGCGCCGAAACCACCTGCCGGCCCCGGAACTGGTTGTCCGACAGCAGGCGACGCACCGCCCCGATCACGGCCTGTTCCCACCTTTCCGCGTCGAGGGCCCCATCCATGTCCAGGACGGCCCGCCGGGCCGCCAGCACCCTGATGCGGTCCTCGCATACGGCCAACTGGACCATCTTCAGGGCCTTGTGCCCGATGTCCAGCCCGATCGGCTGGACCCTTTGATTTCCGGTGATACGCTGCCACACCTGCATATTCACGTCTTAATCCGAGATTGAAATAAACCCCGTGACAGGTTCGACGCTGACGGTTCGGGTCACCCCTGCGGCCCTCAGCGTGACAGCGCCGCTGCTTAGAGCGGCCGCCGCCCCGTTGTAGGGACTGCCCAGGTAATCGAAACTCACCGTGCCCGTCCCATCGAAACTGACATCGACGATATCGACCTGATCGAGTCGACCGTCCGTCGCGAAATTCACGACGTAGTCGAACCCCTTCTTCACCGGATGTGGAACCGTCGTCCCCGAGGCGTTCGTGATGGAATAGGCCTCGTTGGCCGCGTCGAACACCACGCAGTGGCGCTGGCCGGTGCCGATCGCGAGACTCTTGGCGTACTCCAGGTCGGCCGCCACCATGTTCGCCGCCGAGCGGATCTGCATGCTCCCCGCCGAGGACACCATGGGCACGGCGATGGCCGCCGCGACCGCCAGGATCAGCATGACGATCATCAGCTCAATGAGCGTGAACCCGCCTGCGTGGCTCCGTCGCAACCGTCCCGTTCGAACGTCGTTCGGTTTTCTGTTTTTGCACATACTTACCCTGCCTCAACAGCCTTTTCGGCCCATTTGCAGCGCGTCTTAATACAAACATACGAATTCATTCCCCCGACCGCCAACGTCCGACAATCGGGAGCGGCTCACGTCAGGCTCCGCGGAATTACCGGAGCGCATTCGTCGAGCCGTGAATCGCGTGGGGCATCGACTCTATGGCAGTTGTCTCGCGATGCTTCGGTAGAACGCCCCGGCGGCCGGGCTCCAGTACACCACCGGATTGGCCAAGCCGTTGGGCCAGGAAGCGATCGAGGCGCGGATCGGGTCCGCGAGGATCGTCACGCTCGACCCGGGCCCGTCCAGCCGCCAGCGGCCGATAAGATAGGAGAGGGATTGTCCGGCTTTGATCTGGGCAATCTCCGCCGCCGTCCACGCGTGATCGTAGACGTGCACGTCGTCGATCGCTCCGGCGTACAGGGTGGTCGCCGCCACGGTCGCCTGCGCCCCGAGATTCAGGTGGCCGTCGCCCGTTCCCGAGGCATACGTCCACGCGCCGGACATGCGCTGCACGCCATCCAGATAGGACGTCATCGCGGTCCCGCTTCGGACCACGGCGACATGGTGCCAGACGCCCGCGATCTCGTCGAGCGTGATTCCCGTGGACCACGGGTTGCCGCCGTCTGCGAGATGACGGGCGACCAGCAGCTTGGGAGTCGTCGCATTGAATTGCAGACCCCAATGGGTCGAGGCGCCATCGGGACTGCATCGAATCATGACGCCGGCATTGTTGTTCTGGGTCGCTGCGGCCTTGAGCCACAGCGACAGCGTGTAGTCGCCCGACAGTTGAAGCAGCGAGGAACTGTCGGTGGTCTGCACGTAATCGGACACGCCGTCGGCGGCGCTGAGGTTCAGCGCCTTGTCCACGGACCCGGTGATCCACTGAGGATTGCCCACGACCACCGCCTGATTGCCGGAGGGAGAAGCGTCCGTGATCGTCTCGCTGATGGTCCCGCCCAGGCACAAGCCTCCGGTGAACTTGATGCCGCTGGCGTTCGAGCGAAGCCGCAGGTTCCCGGCGACGACGGTCAGTCCCTCGATCGACAGGTTATTGGCGTCTTCGAGCACCAGATCGCCGCCTACGTACAAGGCCGGGAGGTTCTTGCCGGCCGCAATCCGGCTTCCGCTGCCGGTGACGGTGAGATTGCCCGTGACGAGCAGCATCCCCTGCACGGTGACGCCGCCGCCGAGCGCCAGATCTCCGGCGCGGCGCCAGATCTTGGTGAAGCCGGGATTCGTAGTCAACGTCGTTGTGGTGATATTGGTGGACGCGGTCGGAGGTTTGACATAGGTCCCCGTCACCGGAGGCCAAGTCAGCGACACGTCGGCATAGGCCCGCTTCTGACCGACGCACGTGCCTGTCAACGTGGTCGCGAACACGTCGCCGTCGAGCGAGGCGGTCGCGGCCTGGTTGATGATCGTGCCCAGGGTCCGCATGTCGCCGTGCAGGACCCAGTTCGGGCGGAGTGTCGTATCCACTGAGGTCCACAGGCCGATGGCCGGGTCCAGACGGACCACGGCCGACAGGCCGTAGCGACCCACCTTCTGTCCATTTCGCTTGCGATAGGCCTCGCAGGCGACGTTGTAGCGGCAGTAGTCCGTCGCGTCCGACGTGTCCAGGGCCACGCTGACGTCGTAATAATCGGGGCTTGGCCAGACCAGTTGAATCCCCGAGCCCCCTGTCCAATAAGAGGTCGTGGCCTCCTGAGGCTCCAGGAGCATGACGCGGGCGTGCTCCAGGGCGGATTCGGCCAGATGGTTCATCTGAACGCCCATGAGCATGTTCTCGCCGCAGGCCAATTCGACGTCGGTGCGGGCGATAAACCCTGTCGCGATGATCGTGATCGCCAGAACAATGATCAGGACCATCAACAGGGCTATTCCCCGTACGCGCCGGGGTCTCGATGATGGATGGACGATTCGGGCCATGGTTCGCTCGCGGCGCTCCATCGTCAGTCGTCGTCGCCTGTCACGATTTCGGGCGGAGTGGCCGTCGTGAGCAGGTAGTCGGCCCGGCCCCGAACCGCGACCACGGTCTCATATCGCTGATACACGCCGTCCTCCACGAAACCGAACGTAATAGCGAGCAATCCGGTCTTCGGCGGCGAGGCGTCGCGGAATCCGAATTGCACATTATTACAATCGGAGATCAGGAGCGTGGACTTGAGACTGTAGAGGTTGCGCAGTTGGAGTTTGGTCGTGGGCAGCCTCAACTGGGCCAGCGTCTTCACCGGATTGGCCGCCGGGGGCGGGGAGAACTGACACAGTTGCAGCATGTTGGCTGCGGCCCCCCGTTCGATGTAGACCAATTCACTGACGTTGATCCGGCCGTTGTTGTCGTCGTCCGCCCGCCACAGGACCAGATCCTTGTCCGTCGCGCTGCTCACGTTGGCGCAGATCAGCTTGCAGTTGCTGATCAACTCGGACAGGTACAGGGTCGTCTGGCGAATCCTGGCCTCTTTCGAAGCGGAATCGCCGCCGGCCGTGCTGGCCGTGCTCATCGCAAACGCCAGGGTCGCCACCGCCGACAGAATGATGCTGGTCACCATCAGGCCGACAAGCAGCTCGACCAGCGTGAATCCTCCGGCACGTCGTATTCGCTGCATCTGCAGGCCCCCGTTCATGCGCCACCTCGCCGGCCAATCAAACGGCTCAGGGTCACTACCGGCCGCCCCCGATCATAGACGTGCACAACGGCCCGAATGGACGGGGCAGACGCATTCGTCTGAGGGTACACGTAAACATCCTCACACGTCACGTCCCGGCTGAATCTCGCGTACAACGGATCGGAGAATACGACGCCGGCCGCGTCCTTGACGTGGCCCTCGGCCTCGGCGTACCCATTCCAGCCACTGATGACCGAGTTGAAAGGCGTGACGACGATCTGGTCCATCAGGTCGCTGGCGAGCCGGGCCGCCAGGGTGCGGTGGATTCCCACCGCCTGCGTCGCAGCCCCGCTGGAAAACGGCAACAACACCCCGGCGGCCGCCATGCCCAGGATCACCAGGGCCATGACGGCCTCCGGAAGTGTGAAGCCCAACCGCGTCTTGACGCGATCAGTACGCATAGTACGCCGTTCCACCTTCGTCCGTGCCCGCATTGCCGGGCCGGATCTCACCCGTTGCGGGTTTGCAGATCCAGCCGGCGCTATTATCCGCCACAGCCGGAAACTCGGCGTCGTCCGCAAGGATTTCAACCGTATCCAGCTTGTTGAAAGGATTCACGGGGATGTTCGACAGATACGGCCCCAATCGAAAGCCGGCCGTCCCCCGCGCCGCCGTCTGTCCCTTGATGTCACTGGACAACGTGGCCTGGGCGACGAACGCCTCCTCGGTCGGAGTCGCGGATCGATCCCCGCCCGGATATCCCGGTGGAACTTCCAGGTGCTGGCTCGTGTATACCGGAATGAACCTGCGGAGCAAGTTCAAGTCCATGGCCAGCGTCGTCTGCCTTGCCGAGGTCGCGCTACTGCCCACGGCGGGAATGACGATCGCGGCCAGGACGCCGAGCAAGACGACCACGATCAGAATCTCCACCAGGGTGAAGGCTCTTGCCCGTCTCATCGCTGCCCCTTTCATGTTCCGACACATTTCCGTCCCGATCCTATGAGAAAGGCTGACCGGCGATCGACAAGCGTCTTCGCACGGTCAGCCTCGGGTTACTAGCTACAGAGTGACAGCGACACGGTTAGTAGGTCTGATGTGTAGCCGAGTCAGGCGTGCTATCCGGAGCCGCCTTGATCTCGCCGGTCGCCGGGTTAAAATCCCACCCATCCTCGGCTGTGGCAGCATTCCAACCGGCTACGACAGCCGAGCTGGTGAACGGATTTTCCGGAACCCTCTCCAGGTACGGACCGAATTTGTACGTGTCATCGCGCGTTTTGGCTGCGGAATTAGCACCGGCCTTTACGTTGCCATCGATGTCCGTGCAATAGATCATCTGGTTCTCAAAGGAAGTGACATCAGGCGTGATTTCGCCATCGGCGGCCGTATTTCCCGGAGGCATGTCATTATGCTGCACCTTGAACAGCTCGACCTGGGACCGCAGGGTCTGCAGGTCGCTGCACAGGCTGTTGAGCTTGGCCTCGGTGCTGGCCTGTGTGAACTGCGGAATAACGATCGCGGCCAAGATGCCCAGGATGACCACGACGATCAGGATTTCCACCAGAGTAAAGCCACGTTTAGCTTGCATTCGTTTTCCTCCTCAGTGTGAGATATCTAAGTGAAACCACCCGTTACGAAGACTGCTTTGTTCCTACACCTGCGATGCTATCGGCAGAACCGACAGCCCACTTGATTGACTTGCTTTGCTTGAGCCGCAAACCCTCCTGCTGTGAAACGAGCGACAATCTGTACGATCCTGGCGAATACTTCCATGTTGGTCATTTTTAAGACGAATTTGGAGGCCTTAAAGGTGCGGGCCAGGACAGGCCCGGCCGCGTTATCTGCGACCCCCACTCAGTCCAAGCAAAACATAGAAAACGCCGCGGGCGGGTGCAAAACGAGGGGTGAAGATTTTTCCGGATTTTGTGAATCGGGAACGATCGCTGAGAGGCTACGCAACGTCCAGGTACGACGGCGCGTCCGTCAAGCGTATGGTCCGGGTCCGCTCGCCGGCGTGCGCCAGGTCGATGCGAATGTAGCCGGTATCGTGGATCACCGGCTCGATTTTATCCGCCCATTCGATCAGGACCACCGATTGCGGATAACAGAAGTCGTCGAAGCCGAGCATCTCGAACTCCGCGAGAGACCCGATCCGGTAGGCGTCGATGTGGTAGACGTCGAAGCGGCCGCTGTACTGGTTGACGATGACGAACGTAGGGCTTGTGACGTTTTCACGGTCTACGGCGCCCGCGCCGGCGGCGATGCCCTTGATCAGGTGCGTCTTGCCGCTGCCCAGCGGCCCGCAGATCGCGAAGACTTCCCCGCCCTTGAGCCGGCTGCCGATCCGCCGTCCCAGGTCCATGGTCTCCTCGGCCGAATGAGTCGTGATCGTCTTTTCCATCATGGCATCCCCAATTGGGCCGGATAATAGTAGCCCGACGTCTGCGCCGCCACGCCCATCCGATAGAGATGATCCTGCAATAGGCACGGCCGGCGATCCGGGGCGGGGATCGTCGTCGAATAGATCCGCAGCTCGCCCTTGACGCACGTGACCACCTCTTCCCGGTGATCGCCGAGACAATCCATCACGGCGATGACACGTCCCTCGATCGGCTGAATGGCCGGACCGTTCCAGTCTCGGATGTCGTGCGACAGAATCACTTCTTTCTGCGGGTCGCCGTCCCACCACACGGGCCTGGGTTCCAGGGGCAGGTCGTCGCGGAATTCGATGAGTTTACCGGAGGCACTGTAGAGCCATCGCTTCTTGTAGTCCCGCTCGCCCGCGAAGACCTCGATGCCGGGATACTCCGCAAGGACGTCCCCCGCCATGCCCTGATTGTGGAGGTGGAACGTGGGCTCTTTGTGCGTCCAGAGCTTGCGGCCTGTCGCGGCGTCGACGACGCACATACCGTCGGTTTGCCGTTTCACCTCGAATCCGTAGAAGATCTCGAGGCCGGGATTCGCCGGGTCGACGTCCGCGACGTAGCAAATGTCAGGGTGACCCATCTCCAGCGTCCAGAGGCCTTTGCCTGTGTCGTCGAGCACGGCCGCTCCGATCACCACTTCATCGCGGCCGTCGTTGTCCACGTCGGCGCCGATCAACCCGTGCGAGCCCTGGCCTGCGTACTTGGCCTTCTCCTGCCTGGCCTCCCAAGACCAGAGGCTTTCGAAGTCCTTGTTCAACGCCTGGGTCTTGATCACGTTGTAGGTGCCGCGTTGCATGATCAGCGAGGGGGTCTTGCCGTCGAGATAGGCGACGGTCAGGAAATTCCGACAGTAGTAGTTGTAGTCGGGATATCCCTCCCGGCTGAGCCATGCGGTTTTGGCGACGATCTGCCCGGTCCGGCCGTCGAGCTTGACGAGATACTCGGGGCCCGTCTGGACCAGGCCCTTTTCGTCACGAGGGTCGCCCTCGCCGGCCTTGCAGTAGACCTCGGCCCTGCCGTCGCCGTCGACGTCGTAGACCACCCAGGGCGAGTACCAGACGCCCGCCTCGATGGACCAGCCCATGTCGTACCGCCACAACATCGTGCCGTCGAGGCGATAGGCCTCGATCTTGTAGGTCGTCGTGCTGGGCTTCCAATAGCCCGGCTGCTGATAGGGGTCCGTGTTGAAGTTCGGCTGCTTGATGAGAAATTCGAGCGAGCCGTCGCCGTCGAGGTCGCCGATTCCGACCTGCTGGAAGTCGTAGTCGCCGCCCAGGGGAATGCGGAGATAGGGCTTCGAACAGACAGCGGCCGTCGCCACGGGCTTCTCCGCCGGCCGGCCGTTCTCGCACAGGAACAGCTCATACACGCACTTGTCATCCGCGGGGGACCCATCCACAAAATGGGTCTCCGGGCCACCCTTCTCGTTGAGCATGACTCGTGACGCATCGGCTGCGTTGGAATCTCTGCGGGCTACGGCGAAGGCGACGTCTTTCGAATCGTCCTTGAGCAGTCTCCAACTGAGAAACACGGAACCATCCGACGCTCGGATCGCGACAAGCCCCCGATCCAACTTCTCCTGGGCGGAAACGGCGGGAATCAGGATCAGCGTCAACAGCAGAACCACAACGATCGCCTGTGCCTTCATCATCTCTATCTCCAGAAATCCGCCGCGACTCAACCCATCAAATGTTCGTAGCCCCCCGGCTCCAAATCGACTGTGCGTCCATCCGGCATCCGGATCTTCATTCCTCGGGTGTCCGTAATGCGGCCCACAGCCGTGAGAGGCAACGGGTCGCGCCATTGCGAGCGAAGCTTCTCCCATTGATCGGACGCCAGCGTGAACAGCAACTCGAAATCCTCGCCCTCGTTCAACGCGGCGGACAGCGGGTCCGCCTGGAGCTTCGCATCCTCGGAGATCGGAACGTCCGACGCCTCGACCATCGCGCCGACGCCGCTCTGATCGCAGATGCGGTTGAGGTCCGTGCTCAGGCCGTCGCTGATGTCCATCATCGCGTGGAGGTCGGCGATTCGGGTCATCTCCAGGGCCTCCCGAACGCGAGGCTCGAAATCCAGGTGCTTTCGCTTTCCCGAGCCGCCCAGGGAGCCTGTCACGCAGATCACGTCGCCCGCCTTCGCGCCGTTGCGGCGAACGGGTGGCTTGTCCCCCGGCTTGCTCAGCATCGAGACGCACACGACCAGTCGCCCCGCGTCTTTCCAGGACGTGATGTCCCCGCCGACCAGGGGACAATTGTACTCGTCGGCCGCATCGAGAATCCCGGCGTGCAGCTCTCTCATCCGGCCTTCGCTGAACCCGTGAGGCAGGCCGACCGCGACGACCGCCCCGATCGGGATCGTCGCCATCGCGGCGCAGTCGCTCAGACTGGCCGCCATCGACTTGTACCCGACCCGTTTGAGGCCGGCCTCCTCGACCAGGAAGTGTGTCCCGTCGAGCAGCATGTCGGTCGTGATGAGCACGGAACTGCCGCGGCCCAGGGCGATTTGAGCCATGTCGTCGCCGATGCCGATGGGGATGTCGGCGGGCGAGAGGTCCCGCTGCTCTCGGAACCACCCGGTGATGTCATCTTCTCTCGGGCTCATTGCCGGCCAGATGCTTCTCCCAGAATGCGAGCTGCTGACGAACCTGTTCGGGTCCCGCGGCGCCCGCGGAGACATACCGCCGGACCACGTTTCCCGCGCCAAGGTACCCGTACACATCATCGCCAATCGCCGGCGAACGCTCCTTGAACTCCGCCAGCGAAAGCTGCGACAGCGAGCGGCCTTCCTTCTCGCAGCGGGCGACGAGCGAGCCGACGACGCCGTGGGCTTTGCGGAACGGGACGCCTTTGCGAACCAGATACTCGGCCAATGCGGTCGCGTCGAGGAACCCGGCGTCGAGGCCGGCTGCGATCTCCTTCGTCCGGAAGGACGCGTGGGAGACGACCGCGGCGGCGATCTCCAGCGACTTGCCGATCGAATCGGCCGCACAGAAGACGTGGATCTTGTCCTCCTGGAGGTCGCGGTTGTAGCCGGAGGGCTGGGCCTTGAGGATCGTCAGCATGCCCACGAGCGCGCCGTAGATCGTGCCGGTCTTGCCCCGCATGAGCTCCAGGACATCGGGGTTTCGCTTCTGCGGCATCATACTCGACGACGTGCAGAACGCGTCGTCGATGCGGAGGAAGCTGAACTCGCTCGAAGAGAAGATGATCCAGTCCTCGGCCAGTCGGGACAGATGCGCGGCGATCAACGCGCAGTCGAAGATGAACTCCGCGCAGAAGTCGCGGTCGCTCACGGCGTCGATGCTATTGTAGACGATGTCGGCGAAGCCCAGCGCCTCGGCGGTGGCCTTCCTGTCGATGGCCAGCGTCGAACCCGCGATCGCGCCGCCTCCGAGCGGAGAGAAATTCAGCAGGTTCCGACAGTTGCCCAGTCGGACGACGTCGCGTTCGAACTGCTGGACGAAGCTCAGCAGGTACG
>JBDKUU010001065.1:0-8282 GCA_039679525.1 Phycisphaerales bacterium
GGCGTCATGAGAATGGGAATCAGGATCGTGAGGCCCGCCAGCAGGCCCCAGAGGAGCGTCCTGTGCGAAGGCGGCAGGTAGCTGTACAGATCGGCCGGGGCGCTGGTCCACTGCCCGGCCAGGAAGAAAGGCCCCCGCAGCAGGACCGCCAGGGCATAGTCCACAGGCTCCCGCACCGGGTCGAAGTAGAATCCGCCTCCGCTGGCGCCGTAGCCCTGCATGTTGTAGACCAGCCGCCACAGGACGATCACTGCGGCCGACGGAACCAGCGCCGTCGCCCGCCGCACGATGCGTCCTTGACCCAACGCAACTTCGTAAGCGAACAGATAGGCAAAGGTCGCGATGCCGCCCTCGGTGGCGAGCACGGAGACCAAAAGGCATAGCGGAGCGACCGCGGCGCCCGGCCGCCACCCCAGCCGTCGCCAGCGATCGTATGCCAGCACGGTCATGGCCCCGAAGAACAGCGAGATCAGCAGGTTGCGGTTGGCGATCCAGAGCGTCGGAAAATAGCCGTTGTCGTCGAGCACGTACATCACGGCCGCCAGGGCGCCGAGCCACGCAGGGTCGACGGCCGACGGGGAGTCCGACGACTCCGAACACCCGATGGAGGCGACCCGCCGATACAGCAGAGCGACGCCCAGCGTCGCTGCGCCAAACCACAGGACGCTGTGAAGATGCATCATCACGGCGGACTGGGGAAAGAACCGATAGTCCAGCCACTGCGTGAAAGAGGCCACCGGCCGCCAGAACGCGACGCGGAAACCGTCGTACGTCCACCAGGGCAGAGCCCCGTAGTCCCGGAGCGGACGAAGGTTCTCCTGGGGATGGACCGCAACGAATGTGTGCGACAGGGCATACCCGAGCCGGCCGGGCTGCGACGGAGCCAAGCCTTTTTCGGCCAGGCGGTCCGCGGCCTCCGACGGTCCGGCCAGGATCGCCCGGTGCATGAAGTCATCATTGAGAAAGCCGGTGCCCAGGGCGGGAAGCGAAACGACGATCGCCGCAACCGCCACCGCCAGCGGCATGTACGGCGACTTCAGGAGCCGACTGACGACATGGAGGACGGAGGACAGAGGACGGAGGACGGACACCGCTGCCCTTGCGTCCTCTGTCCTCAGCCCTCTGTCCTCCGATTCCCTTCGTCGACTCAAATCCTTATCCGGCTCCATTCCGTGGATACGACTCCAGTTCCTGATTGGCGATTCGTCGCGTGCGATCTATAATCCATCCGATGTTCTGTCGTCTTCGCCCGATCGGGGGCGCATGTTAAGACGCAGATAGTAGATTGTCGGCCGGGATTCGTCAATCCGAATAGCCGCGGCCGACGTCGAGCAAGAAACCATTGATGGACCAGACGGCGCGACATGTCGTTTTTCGCGGGCGGGTTCAAGGCGTGGGATTCCGCTACACCGCCCGCCAGATCGCCGGACACTACGCGGTGGCCGGATTCGTGCGAAACGTGCCCGACGGCACGGTCGAGATGTTCATCCAGGGCGATTCGGCCGAAATCGACAACTGCATCGCGGACATCCAGAGCGAATTCGCCGGCCACGTCCGCGACACCCAGATCGAGCCGGCAGTCTTCAGCCCGCAGTACACGGACTTCCGCATCGTCCTGTAGAGTACAGGATATTCCTGAGTTCCCTCTTGCTCCCTGCCAGAGCGGTCGCGACGGCAAATTCCTGCCCTTGAATCCAGCCATTCGCCAGACTCCGGCGGCATCCTGGGGCCGCTACAGTACATAAGATGCATGGCATCAAGGGGTCCCCCACCCGCTCGCCGCAGGTTCGGGCCCGATGAACAAATAGGTCGCGATGGAAAGGAGAGACAGATGGCCATCCGAAGAATTCTGTTAGCCGTAAGCATTCTGGCCTTGCTCACGGGAGCGGCGGTCTTTGCACAAGCCCCCGGGCCCGACGTGATCGTGGATCGGGCTCCAATGACACAGCAGACAATCGTGGCTCCGTCGAACTTCTGGCTGGCAATCGTCGTCGGCGTGATCCTGGCCGTGTCGTTCGAGCTGATTCTGACCCACCTTTCCGTCGCGGCAGGCATCAGCTCCGCCGGTCCCTTCGACAAACGAGAGCAGGGCGAGGAACGCTATCGGGAGCCGAGCGCCCGCGGCGGGATCATGGACAAGCTCAAGAAAGGCAGCAGCCTGTTCGGCATCTGGGCCCTGGTCACGGCGACGATCTCTTTGTTCTTCGCAAGTTGGCTGGCCATCGGGCTGGCCAATACGGCCAGCGCGTTTCGCGGCTTGGTGCTGGGCCTGTCCATCTGGGCCCTGTTCTACATCGCCATGACGGTCCTGGAGGTTTCGACTCTGACCTCGCTCGTCGGCTCGCTCACGCACACGGCCATCGCGGGTCTGCGATCGGCGTATAAGGCGACGACCTCCGTCTTCGGCAAGAGCGAGGAGGACCGCGTCGTGGACACCGCCGAACGGGTGACCGCCGCGGTCCGCAACGAGCTGTTCGGCGACGTCGACACCAAGGATCTTCGCAAGCAGATCGAACGGTACGTCCAGCAGTTGAAGCCCGCCTCGGCGGAGGACATCAAGGATGCGATCCGCGGGATGCTGGACGACGTCGAGATCCGGGCCCTGGTCGAGCACGAGGAAGGCCCCTTCGCGGACGTGGAAGTGCTGACGGCCTCGCTCGAAACCGAGGGCGGCATGACCCGCGAGAAGGCCCGGACCATGGCGACCAACGTCAAAGACGCCATCTCCAAGATTCGCGAGGAATACCGCTCGGACAAAGACGCCACGTCCAAGCTGACCGACGCCGGCATGAGAGTGGCGGGCAAATCGCCGGAAGAGGCCCAGGCCGCGAGGGAGAAGATCGAATCCTATCTCCGCAGCACGAACAAAGAGGAGCTGAACCCGGAGGGCATCAAGCAGGATCTTGAGAAGCTGTTCCACAGTCCCAAAGAAGGCCTGGCGGCCCTCAAAGACAGATTGTCTCATTTCGACCGTTCGACGCTCAAGGCGGTCCTGGCCCAGCGAAAGGACATGAACGAGCAGGAGGTCGACAAGACCGTCGATCGCGTGATGAGCGTGATCGACAGGATTCGCGGCAAGACCGCGGAAGCAGCGGAGTCCGCTGAAGAGACCGTCGCCCAACGACACGGCGTCGAGGCCAAAATCCGCGACTACCTCAATTCCATCGGCCGGCCGGAACTGCGGTACGAAGGCATCAAGCACGATATGGGCGTGCTGGTCCACGACCCCAGGGCCGGGGCGGACCTCCTGATCCGGCGGCTCAAGGCCATGGACCGCGACACCCTCAAGGCGATCGTGGCCACGCGGAAGGACATGTCGCAGGAGGACGCGGAGCAGTTGGTCTCGCAGATGGAGCACGCCCGCGACGAGACCATCGCCAAGTACGAGCAGATGAAGACCGAGGTCCAGCACCGGATCGAGGATGCCAAGGACAAGGCCATGCACGAGGCGGAAGAGGCCCGGCAGGTGGCCCGCACCGCCGCGTGGTGGACCTTCGGCTCGGCGCTCGTCTCGGCCGCCGCGGCGATCGTTGGCGGAATTCTCTCGGTTTACACGTGACACACGGACGAGCATGGGGAGTTCAGGGAAGCAGATAGACAACCATGAAATGGAGAGCGCTTTGGCAAACGCCCAGAAAGGGACTCTGGAATTTCTTCGTGGATGACTCGTTCACCCTGGCCGCGGCGCTCGCCTTTTACGCGATCCTCTCCCTGGCTCCCCAGCTCGTCCTGTTGCTGACCATCCTCGGATTCCTCGGCAGCGAAACCCAGCAGCGAATCATCAATCAGACCAAGTACCTGATCGGTCCCCAGGCCAGCCAGGGCGTGGACCTGCTGCTTTCGAACGCGAAGGCCCAGCACGTGGAAGCGACGGCGTCGGCGGTCATCGGCATCGTGGTCCTCGTGGTCACGGGGACGACCGTGTTCGCCCAGTTGCAGTACTCTCTCAACCGCGTCTTCAACGTCCGCACCAGGCGGGGCATCGTCAAGGAGTGGTTCTACAAACGGGCCGTCTCGCTCCTGATGGTCGCGGCCATGGGCGCCGTGGTGATGGCCTCCATCGTGGCCAGTTCCACCATCGCCCTGCTGTTTCCGCATCTGGGCCGGCTCTGGCGGCTGGTTCACCTGGGGACATCCTTCGCGGTCTTCACGCTCATTTTCATCGTCATGTTCCGCGTGCTGCCCGATGTCACGATCACCTGGCGGGACACCTGGGTGGGAGGGACCATCTCGGGCATTCTCTTCGTCGCCGGCAACCGCGGGATCAGCCTGTACCTCGCTCACAGCACCGTCGGATCGGTCTACGGGGCCGCCGGATCGCTGGTCGTGCTGCTGCTCTGGATCTTCTACTCCGCCCTGATCGTCCTGCTCGGGGCCGAATTGACGCAGGCCTACGGCGCCTGCTGCGGCAAAGAGATCGTCCCCACCCACTTCGCCGAGTGGGACCCCGCCGCCGCCAAATCTCACACAGACCAGGCCCAGGACAAGACCAAACAGTAGAAGAGTGTCCCCGCGGCTCTCGGCGCGGAGACGCGAAAGCACGAATATCGAAATTCGAAATCCGAAACAAATCCAACGCACGAGACCCAAATGACGGAAACGCCGCCGCCCGCCGGGAGGCCCGTTTGAGATTCGGGATTTTTTGATCGTCCGTGCTTGTTGCCATTCCCGCCGAGGCGGCGTCGGATTTCACATTTCAAATCTCAGATTCTCTCATTGGGCCTTTTACTTCCTCTGGCCTCCGCACCCCCTTCTCCGGAATTCACGCCAATTGAGCACCGCGTCATCAAGGCTGTACGTCAATTGTATGATAACGAACGTGATTGACAGCGAGCATTTCACCATGCAGTACTACGAACTTTCCTTTTGAGTTGAATTTGACGCTTCGATCGGGATCATCCATATCGCGGGCGTACTGAAAAATGGACTGCGGCGGTTTTCCCCCAAAATACGGTGGGAGTTCGTCGCGTCGGATTGCTTCGAGCGTAGCCCACGTGTCACCCCAGAAGTCGTCCCCGAAGTCATCCCAGGAATCATCCGAACCGAGGCCATCCGGATCGTTTGGAACGTTGCCCTGCATGACAAGCCGTGCCTGGCCTATAAGGTCGACCTTCATAGTCGTACTCCTTTTCCTAACACTACTATAAGTCATCGTAACCTTTTTTGTTGTGCAAGTCAAGTATTTCTTGCCATGCAGGCCATTTTTATCTTGCAAATCCACAATCCGTGCGCATAGATACGTAATTGGTCTCGTTCATGTTGCTCATCGCCTTGGAGAAGTACTGGAACACGCAGAAAGTGGCCGGCGTATTGACTCACAGGTAAACGATTGCTATAATTATAGTCGAACAAGACATTTTGTTTCTACAGTAGTATAAGATCGGAGCGCAGAACAAATGGCAACTAAACATGAGACATTCTATGAGCCTGACGTCGCTGTTCTACTCGCACATGTGAGTGAACTCTTCGCCAAGGCTTTTGCTGTATTCGCGACAGATTTTCTCAAAAGGATGAGGGCCGAAGGCTGTCTGAGCCAAGAGAATGACATGAAGTCTGACGTGCCCTGGAAATCATGGGCGGGGTTTCCAGTCGAATTACGTGAGAAACTCGAGAAGGAGATGCAACGGAATAAGCAGTTGTTGGCTTCTGGACAACTTCAGGCAGTAGAATTTACATCTAGTTCGGCTCCTGAAGCCATAGCGGACCGGTTGAGAGAAATCATGAAAGAGAAGGGCCTCTCACAGAGCGACTTGGCGAAAAAGATGGGTACGTCCGATAGCGTTGTCAGTAAATGGCTAAAGGATCCGAGTCGCTCGAAGCTCAGCACCCTTCGGCGTGTTGCAAAGTCGCTCGATGTTGACGTGACGAAGTTGATGGGATTATAGGATTCTGCTCTGACGGCCAACGCCGCAGAGGATATGGGGCGGATACTGGGACTGTCACCTGCTTCTGTGTTGTTCCACTCCAAAGAGGAACGGGGCCAGGCATTGAAACGGACCTTTGCGACTGACGGACGGTGGACGGAGTTCACCCTACCGCTGTCGCCTCGTCTCTGTGCCCTTCAGATTCTCGGGCGTTACTGCGCCGGCGGTTCGGTCACGCTGTCATGGACCCGCGGGGCTGCGTTTCGCGTGTTGATTCGTCGAGACAATTCTCACTTCGATCCGCCGGGGAAGTGTGATATAGGTGTGTCTTGGATGGCCGCCGATGTTGCCGGGCGGAGGTCGTGTGGAAATATCGACTTGGCGAAGAAGGGATGACACGTGGCGCACGGAATGACTCGGATGACGCGTAAGGGTCTGTCGATCGCGGCTGTGGCGACGATGCTTTTGATCGGACGCGTAGACGGGCATGCTGCGGCCGGCGAGCCGAATCGCGCCGGCGACTACTTCGCGATCCAGGTCGTGGACCGCCAGACCGGCCGGGGCGTGCCTCTGGTCGAACTGCGGACCACCAACCTCATCCGGTACTTCACCGACAGCAACGGCATCGTCGCTTTTCTCGAGCCGGGCCTGATGGACCGCGAAGTCTTTTTCTTCGTCGAGAGCCACGGCTACGAATCTCCGAAAGACGGCTTCGGCATGCGAGGCGTCCGGCTCCGCACGACGCCCGGCACGACGGCGGTCGTCGAGATCGACCGGATCAATATCGCCGAGCGGCTCTACCGCGTCACAGGCCAGGGCATCTATCGCGATAGCGTGCTGACGGGCCGGGCCGTGCCCCTGAAAAACCCGGTCCTCAACGGCCAGGTCATGGGCCAGGACTCCGTCGAGGACATTCTCTATCACGGCAAGCTGTTCTGGACCTGGGGCGACACGGGTAGACCCTCCTATCCGCTGGGCCACTTCGCCATGTCCGGCGCGGTCTCGGACCTGCCGGGACAAGGCGGCCTCGATCCGTCGGTCGGCGTCGATCTCGAGTACTTCGTGGACAAAGACGGCTTCAGCCGCCCGGTAGCCCGAACGAAGGAGCCTGGCCTCGTCTGGCTCGACGGCTTCGTTGTCGTGCGGGACGTCGCCGGCAAGGAGCGGATGGTCGCCAAATACGCCCGGCTGAAGAACCTGGGGACCGTGCTGGAAAGAGGCCTGATGGTCTTCAACGACAACACGGGCTCGTTCGAGCCGATCGTCCGCAGCGATCCCAACTCGCTCGTCCTGCCCTCGCCGGACTTCGGTCACGCGTTCCCCGTGGTCGTGAACGGCCGGCCGTACTATTACTTCGCGATGCCCTTCCCGCTGCGGGTCCGCATGCGGGTCGAGGCGACCTGGGACAGCGTGATCGATCCGAACCGCTACGAGCTTTTCACGGCTCTGGCGACGGATTCAGCCGGAGAGAACGCCCCCTACCGCTGGGTTCGGTATTCGGACCAGGGCGAGGTCACGAAGGCCCGCATCGCCAAGGCCCTGGCCCGGGAAAAGGAGAAGGTCCGCTTCTACGACGTCGAGTCCGGCAAAGAGATCACGCCCCATGGCGGCAGCGTCTACTTCAACGCCTACCGGCACAAGTGGGTGGCGATCTTCCTCCAGTTCGGCGGCGAAAGCTCCATGGTAGGCGAAGTCTGGTGCGCCGAGGCCGATACGCCGGTCGGGCCGTGGGCCTACGCCCGCAAGATCGCGACGCACAACAAGTACTCGTTCTACAATCCCAAGCAGCACCCGTACTTCGACCAGAACGGCGGCCGCACGATCTACTTCGAAGGCACCTACTCGTGGACCTTCTCCGGCTCGGAGGAGCGGGCCACGCCGCGATACGACTACAACCAGATCATGTACCGGCTGGACCTGGGCGACCCGCGTCTGACGCTGCCCGCGCCGGTCTATCAGATGCGGGGCGAACGCGGATACCGTCTGGGTTCCGATGTGGCCGAGGACAATTCGTGGGACCGCATCGAATCCGCAGCGTTCTACGCCGTCGAACCCGGCCGGGACGGCAAGGACCTGATCGCGGTCTACGCAGAGAAGCTGGCCAACGGAAGCATGCGTCTGACGACGGAGTCCCGTGACGCGTCGGCAAAGCCGCTGTTCCTCGCGTTGCCGCCGGCTGAGCCCCAAGTCGCTAATGCCGGCGTTGTTCCGCTCTACGAATACCGCCGCGACGACTCGGGCCGGCTGCTCTATTCGACGCAGGGCCAGTTGGACCAAGTAGGCTGGACCCGCGGCGAGAAGCCCCTGTGCCGAGTCTGGAAGACGCCGGCGGGCCCGATGCTCCTCGACGGTGATACCAGACCGGACAAGACAGGAATCAACTGAAGAGTATCCCCGTGAAGACACGACCTTTTGGGC
>JBDKUU010001066.1:0-3284 GCA_039679525.1 Phycisphaerales bacterium
TCCTTCAGGCCGCGCAGGATCGCGATGGTGTCCTCGACGCTCGGCTCGCCGACCAGCACCGGCTGGAACCGGCGTTCGAGTGCCGCATCCTTCTCGATGTGCTTGCGGTACTCATCGAGCGTCGTCGCGCCGATGCAGCGCAGTTCGCCGCGTGCCAAGGCGGGCTTCAACAGGTTGGCGGCGTCGTTGCCGCCTTCGGCCGCTCCGGCGCCAATGACCGTGTGCAGCTCATCGATGAACAGAATGACGTTTCCGCCCGACCCCTGCGTTTCCTTGAGCACGGCCTTGAGCCGCTCTTCGAACTCGCCGCGGAACTTCGTGCCGGCGATCAAGGCACCCATGTCCAGCGCGATCAGTCGCCGATTCTTCAAGCTCTCTGGCACGTCGGCGTCGACGATTCGCAAGGCCAGCCCCTCGGCGATGGCCGTCTTCCCCACGCCCGGCTCACCGATGAGCACAGGGTTGTTCTTAGTCCGTCGCGAAAGGACTTGCATCACGCGGCGAATTTCCTGATCGCGGCCGATCACCGGATCGAGCTTCCCCTGCCGCGCCCGCTCGACCAGGTCGATACCGTAGCGTTCCAATGCCTGAAACTTCCCTTCAGGCTCTTGATCGGTGACCCGCGTGCTGCCGCGAACCGCCTGCAAAACCTTGAGCAAGTCTTGGTCCGTGACCGCGTTCAACTTCAAAACGTTCTTGGCCTTCGAGTCGACCTTGCTTAGGGCCAACAACAGATGTTCGGTCGAGACAAACTCGTCCTTCATCGTGTCGGCTTCGCGCTGCGCGGCCTCCAGAACGCTATTCAGCTCGCGGCTCAATTGCGGCGGCGCTCCGCCCGAGACGTGGGCGAAATGCCCCAGTTCCGCCTGCACAATCTTGTCCAACTGCCCGCGGTTTACGCCGATCCGGTCCAGGATCGGCCCCACGATCCCTTCGCTCTCCGACAGCAGTGCCGCCAGCAGATGCAGCGGATCGATCTGCGCATGCCCCCGATCGGTGGCCAGCTCCTGCGCCTTCGCCACAGCCTCTTGGGCCTTCAGTGTCAGTTTGTCGAAACGAAATGCCATAATTTATCTCCTTACTCCCGCGCCCGGTCCCCTCTCCCTTTGGGAGAGGGTTAGGGTGAGGGCTGTTCGTGTTCGGCCCGATCTCCCACCGGCAAGTCCCGCGCTCGAATATGCTTGACCTGTCCATCCTCCCACACAACTCGGTGCCATCTAATCTGCGTGCCTCTTCAACGACTCTGTCGGCGGGTTCTTGGATCCCCGTCATGGCAAGTCTGTTGAGCCGATTGTTATCGTCGGATTCCGCAGTCATTGGTTGTTCCTGGTCCCCTCTCCCTTTGGGAGAGGGTTAGGGTGAGGGCTGTGCCAGCGGGACAACGGTCGAACGCCGAGGCCCCGAGGCCACTTCTCAAAATCAGGCTCTATTCGTCTTCAGCCTCCGTCTCTTCTTCAAAGTCGAGCTGTTTGATGCGGGACGCAAATGCCATGTGAAACGCCTCAAGTTTCTCGGCCAACCAAGCATGCTGCGTAGGCCAGTCGTCGCGACTGGTGGGGGCAACGTTTGACCTGACCAAAGCTATTGCAGCACTTCTCCGGTTCGGCTTCTCCCTCCATTCTAAAGGGCAGCCGATCGCTTGTTCGATTGCTGCCTTGTCCTGTTGCAGCATTGCGAAATGAGTCTTGGCATCATTCCCCTGGCAATAGAGTTGAACACGGATGAACCCCTTTAACGTGTTCATCGCGGCGCTCAGTCCAAAACCTGATCGGCCAATGGAACATTCCGTCCAGTGCTGCGGCTGTGGCTTGTACAGCACGACTGGGCTGCCACGATCCATCAAGAGCTTGCGCAACGCAGCCCAATACTCCCGTTGCAGCAGTTTCATTTCGGTCAATTCGCCTGCGGCCGCGTCGCTTGCCTGTTTCGACCATTCATTTGGCTGACAGGCAATGTTAAATTTCGGGGCGATTGGTGAGCTGCCAATTCTCCATAACTCAATCTCCAGACCAAAGAAATTAACACCTTCTTCGGTGATATCATTGAGCCATCCGAGAGCGGCGCGGTGTTCTTCCGTGAATTGTTCGGCAATCCACACAATAGTTACGGCCTTCAAACCTGCGGCATAGGTGAGCAGCTGACCAAGGTGACAGTGGTCGGTGCGCTCCAGTTGGTTTTCAATCAGCACCCAGCCATTCGTGGCGTCCTTGCACAAAATATCCGCCCGAAATGGTCCGACGCTTTTCTCTTGCGCCTCACACTCAAGTTCGATGCCAATTGCCTCTCCGAGCAACGCGAGGTTCTCTTCCTTCGCCAACCACGGCGTGAAATCGCCCGATTCGCTCTCCCAAGCCTCGCGCAGATCAACCCGGTCCAATCGGCCGAGGTTCTTGTTATTCGACACTTTGACTCCTCCAGTAGTTGAACCGTGTACTCCACAGCCCTCACCCTAACCCTCTCCCAAAGGGAGAGGGGACCTGACGACCGGACAGACCGGACAACTTCAATCCCACGGCACGCCGCACAACCGTGCAATCTCGCGAGTGACGGCATCGAGGTCGCGCATCACATCCTCATTCGTCACGCGCAAAATCCGCAAGCCCTGCGATTCGAGGTGCTTGGTTTTCGCCGCGTCCTGCGCAGCCTTATCCCCATGGCTCATGCCGTCGACTTCGACGACCAGCCCGACGCTGTGACAGTAGAAGTCAACGACGAACGGGCCAACCGGATGCTGACGGCGAAACTTCAGACCGCCGATCTGGCCGTTGCGCAGCGCGAGCCAAAGCAGTTGTTCCGGCGGAGTGTTGGCTTGCCGCTGGTCGCGAGCGCGGCGGACCATGTGCTTCGATGCGTAGCGGCGCTCGGGCATTCGTTGATCTCCCCTCGCCTTTTCGAGAAGGGCTGGAGGTGAGGGCGGCGCAGCATCAAAGATCCGACGCTCCAGGCGCGACCCGCTTCCGCACAGCCCTCACCCTAGCCCTCTCCCGGAGGGAGAGGGACCGAACACGCACGGCGCTCACCGGACTCGCATAGCCTTTGCGCTCTCTCAAAGGGAGAGAGCCCAACGCACGACAGCCCTCACCCTAGCCCTCTCCCGGAGGGAGAGGGGACCAGGGCAGCCGCTTTCCGCCTCCCCCCTTTCACCTTCCGCATTACTCCTTCACTTCGAACTCCGCGTCGATGGCCTCGTCCTCGCCGCCGGCGGCGCCCGATGGCTGGCCGCTCGGACGCTGGCCCGCGTCGCCGGCGGGCGCGGCGCCCGGCTGCGTGCCGGCCTTCTCGTA
>JBDKUU010001067.1:0-2341 GCA_039679525.1 Phycisphaerales bacterium
TGCGGGACGAGCTCGACGAAGTGGCCATCGCTCACAAGACGGTTGTCGTGCCGGCCCACGAAGCCTCCGACCGGCTTCCGGAAGGCGCGCAGGCCCCGGTGCTGGTCGATGACGAGAAGGTGATCCAGGGCCCCTCGGACATTTTCGCCTATATCGAAGATCTTTGGAGGCTCCGGGCCGATTGGCTGAAGTACCAGAGCGATACGTGCTACATCGATTGAAGTGCTTGCAGCTCTTGTAGGATGGGCTTTAGCCCATGCGGACAATCATACGCAACAGAAAGACAGCATGGGCTAAAGCCCATCCTACAATCGATCGATGCAGAGCCGACGGCTAGGCACAGGCCCGTGGGGTGGATAGAATTCTTTGATGGTTGACTTGAACGATACGAAACAGTTCCTGCCGATGACGCGGGAGGAGATGCACCGCCGGGGCTGGGACCAGGCGGATGTCATCCTGATTACGGGCGACGCCTACGTGGATCACCCGTCTTTCGGCGTGGCCCTGATCGGCCGATGGCTGGAGAAGCTGGGCTATCGCGTGGCGATTCTCGCCCAGCCGGACTGGCGGAGCGTGGAGCCATTCCGATCGCTCGGCGCGCCGCGGCTGTTCTGGGGCATCACCTCCGGCTGCATCGATTCCCGATTGAACGACTATGCCTCGATGGGCAATCGTCGGCAGGCGGACGTCTACAGTCCCGGCGGGGCCACCGGCCTGCGACCGGCTCGGCCGCTATTGGCCTACGCGGCCCGCGCTCGCGAGGCGTACCCACAGGTTCCGATCGTCCTCGGCGGCCTGGAGGCCAGCCTCCGCCGGCTCGTCCACTACGATTTCATCTCCGACAAGATGATGAGGTCGGTGCTCGTCGACGCCAAGGCGGACCTGCTGGTTTTCGGCATGGGCGAGCTGGCTGTCGCCGAGATCGCACGACGCCTGGATCGCGGCGAGACGGTCGACGCGATGACGGACATCCCGGGCACAGCGTACAAAGTGGTTCGAAATGTGACTGCGCCGGAGAACGCCGTGCGGCTGCCCTCGTTGACGCAGCAGAGCGAGGACAAGCCCCAGGTGATGACGGCGTACGAGCAGTATCAACTGGTCGCCCGTCCCGGCTGCCGGCCGGTGGTTCAGGATCAGGACCCCGGCACGATCGTCGTCATGCCGCCGGCGAGGCCCCTGACCGGCGAAGAACTCGACGGCCTGTACGACCTGCCGTTCACGCGGCAGTGGCACCCTCGCTACAACGGCGAAGGCGGGATCGCGGCCCTGGAGCCCGTGGCGTCCTCCATCACGACGCACCGCGGCTGCTACGGCGGCTGCTCCTTCTGCTCGATCTACTTTCATCAGGGCAAAGAGATCACCTCCCGCAGCATTCCGTCGCTGTTGGCGGAGGCCGATCGCATCGCGGCCGATCCGCGTTTTCGCGGCACGATCAGCGACATCGGCGGGCCCACGGCCAACATGTACGGCACGAACTGCGCCGCGGACGAGCCGTGCTCGCGAATCAGTTGCGTCTATCCGTCGCTGTGCACGAATCTGAACCTCGACTTCGGGCCGCTGCTGGAAATGATGGAGGCATTCGTGCGGTGGAAGGGGGGGCCGAAGAGCCGGCGGCACGTGTACGTCGCTTCCGGCGTCCGCCACGATCTGGCCCTGCAAAGCCCCGAGTATCTCGACATGCTCGTCAAGCACTTCGTGGGCGGGCATCTGAAGGTGGCGCCGGAGCACTACTGCGACGAGGTCCTGCGGCTCATGGGCAAGCCCTCATTCGAAAGTTTTCGCGAGTTCGAGACCCGATTCGACGAGGCCTGCCGGCGGGCCGGGAGGGAGTACTATCTCGTGCCATACTTCATCAGTTCGCATCCCGGCTGCACGCTCGACGACGCGGCCAAGCTGACGGAGTACCTGGTCTCTCGCAATTGGCAGCCTCGGCAGGTCCAGGACTTCGTGCCGGTGCCGCTGACGCGGTCGACCGCGATGTACGTATCGGGTCAGGACGCGAAGGGGCGGAAGATCCACGTCCCCAGCGGCCGCCACGAGAAGCGGCTCCAGGCGGCCCTGCTCCAGTACTACCGCGACGCCAACGCCAAGCTCCTGACGGAGTACCTGCGCACGAGCAACCACCCCGGCCTCCTGAAAGACATGCAGCGGATTTGGGCGGCCAACCGTCGCAAAAGGTGACGGGCGGATGGGCCGGCGTGGGGCGTGCCGTGCACACCAATTCGGAAACCGAAGGATCAAGGTGTGCACGGCACACCCTACATGCCTCGCGGGAAGTGTTCGATCGCACGCGGCCTTTCGCGTCGGCGGATCGTCCGCATGGGCTAAAGCCCATCCTACG
>JBDKUU010001068.1:0-4710 GCA_039679525.1 Phycisphaerales bacterium
GGCCAGAGCCCGATCGTCCAGCGTCGCGGCGAACGGAATCAACTTTCGCATGCGATCCAGATCCATCGCGTTGACGGCGTCGAACAGATCGGTCAAGACCTTGCGGCACGCCTGCTCCTGGCCGAGCCCATCGACGGACAATCCGTACTGGGGATTGTCCAAATCGCCCCAGTTTTCCGGCTCGATCTTCGCATCGTCCGGACACTCAAAGTGCAGCAATCGGTCCGGCACGGGCTCATTGTACCGGATCTCCTCGATGCTCTTTACGAATTCGCCGGAGACAGAGGTGCGAGTGAATTCCAGGCCCAGGAGCAGCTTCGTCTCCGGGTGGACCCAGGCCTCGTATTCGTGGCTGCGGCCGGCGTAGTGGACGGCGATGACGTCGCCGTGGCGTGCGACGACTTTTCGCCGAATCTCCACCGAATCCCCGATCTGCTCGGCTTCGCGGATCAGAGACTCGATCAGTCCGGCCAGATTCAGATCACTCGTGATGAGTTGCCCCCGGACGACACGAACGCGGTTCTGGCCCGGATAATAGTAATAGGACACGCGCGGGGTCGAGATCACGGCACAGTTCGGCTCCGTCTCGAGCAGGCAGATGAAGTCGTTGCTGCCCGTGGCGGGGTCCGGCCGAATCCACATCTCGAACTTGCGGCCCTCCCAATCCGTGCAGAAGGCACGCGAGGTCTCCACCTTGCGAAGAGCTTCGATGGTCTGGGTGACCGCGTAGGCCTCCGTCCCCAGGAAATCCCACGTATACAACCCCGCGAACACGCCGACGACAAGAACAGCCGCGGCGGCGAGTGGTACGATTCGGTTGTGCCACAGCCGCCGCTGTCGCATGGCCGGCGTCGATTCCACGAAGGCCTGACGCACATGGTCGCGGACCCGCTCGTCCAGGCGGCCGCTCCCCCGGATCTCGAATTGCGAGATCGCTTTGCCGATATCATCCGCCGATTTCATCGTTCAGTTCTCCATTCATGAGCGTCCGAAGCGCGTCCAGGCCGTACCGATACCGGGCGTGGACCGTGCTGATGCCGGTCTGCTGAAGCTTCGCGATCTCGCGAAGAGGCAGATCGCATTTGTGGCGCAGAACGAGCACCTCGCGCTGCGCCTCGGGGATTTGCCGCAAGGCATCGATCAGCCGCCGGCGCTGCTCGTTCAGAATGGCCGCCTGCTCGGGCCCGGAGGAACCCGCGACGATCTCGGCCTGCGGGTCCAGCGGCGCCGCGGCTCGCACATGCTGACGCCGCCGCAGATCGCGGGTCCGATTGACCACGCAGACAGCCAGACAAGCCTTGAGATTGCTGCGGAGCCGAAACTCCCGCCGGTTCTTGGCCAGCGAGACGAACACGTCGTGCACCGCGTCCTCCGCGAGACTCACGTCGCAGAGCACCGCCGCGGCCACGCCCAGGAGATAGTCCCTGTACCGCCGATAGATCGTCAGCAGAGCCTCGGGGTCACCGCGTTTGAACTCCCTGGCCAGCGCCATGTCTGACGGTGTTTGTGTCTTTTCCATTTCCATGCTCGAGCGTCCGGACACCTATTATGACGCACAAGCTCCCCCGCTTTCCACTGGGTGGAAAGCGAATTTGAGATCTGAGATTTGAAATCTCAAATTTGAGATTTGGGATTCGAGCCAAGTCCGACGCACAAAGCCCAAACGACCGAAACGCTGTCGCTCTTCGGACGCTCCGTTTCGATCATTTGGGCTTTGAGCCTTCGCGCTTGTTTCGGATTTCGGGTTTCGAATTTCGGATTTTTTTTACAGCCGCCACGGGCTTCGCATCGCGCGGGCGAGCATGCGGTCGGCTTCGGGATCGTCGACGAACCGCTCGGCCGCCGGGTCCCACTGGAGCTTGCGGCCCAGACGCAGGCAGATGTTCGCGATGTGACAGGTGGTCGTCGAGCGATGAGCCACCTCGGGCGACGCGATCGTCCGGGCCCGCGTGCGGACACAATCCAGGAAGTCGCGATGATGGCCCTCCATGAACTCGTAGCCTCGCTGGGCGGCGCTGAGCTTTCGCAGAATCGCGTCGCTGGAGGCCGTGACCTTCCCGGTGTCGTCGACGCTCACCCAGCCCTCCGAGCCGACGAACTTGTTGCCACGCGGCCCCCGGCCCGGCTCGGTCTCGTCGTGCATGATCATTTTCACGCCGTCGGCATAAGTCGCCGTGACCTCGAATTTCACAGGCGTGTTGAACAATCCGTCTTTGGGGAATTCGGCCCAGCCTTCGTAATGCGTCGGGCTGGTGCGCTCCTGGCCGTGGGCCCATTGGGCGAGGTCTGCGAAGTGCGCTCCGAGATCGGTGAGCTGGCCGCCGGAGTAGTCGTAGATCCAGCGGAACGAGCCGTGGCACCGGCTCTGCGTGTAGGGCTCCCACGGCGAGGGGCCGAGCCACGTGTCGTAATCGAAGCCCTTGGGCACAGGCTGAACCGGCTGCGGCGGGCACGTCGGGCCGTTGTGATAGTAGCAGTGCAGGGTCTGGAGTTCGCCCAGCACGCCTGTGCGGGCCATGTCCACCGCGAATCGAAAACACGCGATGCTCCGCCGCTGCGTGCCGCTCTGATAGACGGTGTTGTACCGTCGCATCGTCTCGACGACGGCCCGGCCCTCCGCGACCGTCAGCGAGATCGGCTTTTCGCAATAGATGTCCTTGCCGGCCTTGGCCGCTTCGATAGCCAGAATCGCGTGCCAATGGTCCGGCGTGGCGATCAGCACCGTGTCGAGGTCGCCGCGGGCGAGCACCTCGCGGAAATCATGGTACGCGGCGCAGTCCTTATTGCCATAGGCGGCGTCCACGGTCTCCTTCGCCCGTTCCAGGTGCCCGGCGTCCACGTCGCAGACCGCCAGCACCCGCACGTCGTCGAACGTCAGGAAACTCCTGAGATTGTGCAGCCCCTGGTTGCCCAGGCCGATGGCGCCCATCGTGATGCGTTTGTTCGGCGCGTTGCCGCTCAGGACAACCGAAGGAACCACGTACGGCAGAGCCAATGCCGCCGCCCCGCCGAGAACCTGCCGCCGCGAAATGCATCGATCCATGGTCTGTCTCCAAAATGCCCGGTTTGCCTTCGCTCAGGGCTGTTTGAGAAGGCTGATCCTGCCGCCCTCGATGTACCAGAGACGCTCGTCCGGCGTCGTCACGTACAGGGGCTTGCCATAAAACAGATTCAAAAACACGTGAATTTCCGTCGGCGTATTGTCGAGAAAGTGGTTCATCGTGTAGGCCGCGACCTCCGTCCCCGGAGGGATGTTCTTCGGGTTCTTCTGCAAGACCAGGCAACTGTCCGCAAAGCGTCTTCTCTCCAGGACGGTTCGGCCGTCCACGGAAACGGTCGCCCGATAGTGTCCGCCGACGAGGACGAGATTCGGATCGATCGTCGCGGCCAGGGCATAGGCCAGCCAGCCGGGCTCGCCGTCCCGCGGGACCACGACCGTATTGTACGCGTCCGAACAGGGATGCTCGACGCTGTCGAGCGCGAACTGCCTGGCGTTGAACATCGCCGACTGCGTCTCGGTGAGGTCTCTATCCACCAGGATGATGTTCGGGTCGACCTGCTCGGCGAAGGTGACGACGCAAGCCGAACGCCATTGCTGGGGATCCCCGGTCACGAACGTCACGGACGTTCCTTTTTCGTCGCTCTCCGTGATCCACCCGAGGGTGCCGATCTGAGCGAGATCCACGCCGTGAGCCAGGAGAAGGCTCGTCGCCTGGGCGGCGTACAGGTCCTGCACGTAGATTTGCTTGCCGACCTTCTCCGCCCACCGGATGGCCGAAATGTCGGAAGAGGTCGGTCCGGCGTTCTCCTTCCTGGCCTGCCTGCCGCAGCCGGAGACCGAAACAAGGACGAGGATTCCCGCGATTCGTATTGCTCTGTTCATAACCGCCAACAATTCCTTTCGTGTGCACAACCCCGCCGGCGCTCGCCGGCCCGAGCCACTGTATCACGCGAACGCCGCATTGGGAAGCGTCGTCACCGCAGCCAGAGGCCAATTGCCGGCAGGTTATCATTGATGGAGGATCCGGCCCGCAATACAATGTCGGCGTCGAGGGCGGCCACGAGACAACGTGGCTGCCGGATGGATGAGAGCGCAAGTGCAAAGGAGATCGGACCATGGAAATGCGAAATGCTCGCCTGCTGTTCGTTGCCCTCGTGGCGGTCGCAGCCGTGAGCACGATGCTGCCGGCCGCCCAGCCGCAGGAAAAGGAAGAAGGGTTCGCGCCGCTGTTACCGAAAGACGGCACGCCGGAAGGCTGGCTCGTGCGGAGTTGGAGCGACGTGAGCAAGCCGCCGGCCGATCCGAACACCAAGTGGGTCGTTGAGAACGGCATCCTGCACGGCGGCGAGCCCCGCGGGTCGTGGCTGCTCAGCAAGAAGGAGTACGGCGACTTCATCCTGAAATTCGATTTCAAGCTCGGCCCCACCGGCAACAGCGGCTGCGCCCTTCGGGCCCCCCTGTTCGGCGACCCGGCCTTCGACGGCATGGAGCTCCAGATGGCGGATTATCGCTATAACCCCGAGGCCAAGGACTCCGAGCTCACCGGCGGCATCTACCGCGCCATCGCCCCGCGTAAGCAGGTCTACAAGCCCGAGCAGTGGAACTCCTACGTTGTGACGCTCCGGGGCTCGCATTTGAACGTCGTGCTCAACGGCGAGACGGTCCAGGACCTGAATCTCGACGAACAGGAGCAGGTCGTGCTGCGACAC
>JBDKUU010001069.1:0-5259 GCA_039679525.1 Phycisphaerales bacterium
CGTTCGTCGTGTGGGTGATCGTCGATCCCATCGCCGGCATCGTGGAGATCTTCCTGCCCGCCAGCCGCAAGCACCGGGTCGAGCGTCTCGCCGAGGCCGAGGCACAGCGGCGCACCCGCCAGGAGAAACGCGAGCAATTGCTGGCGGAGGCCTTCGCACGCGAGGAACAGGAGCATCAGCGATGGCAGCAGCATCTGCGTCCCAGCGCCGAGAGACTGGCGATCCTTCTGAAGTCCGGCTCCAATGAGGTGTGCAGCGCCGAGCGGGAAGCGGTGAGCATCGGCGCAGACGCATGGCGACTGGGCGGCCTGAACTGCATGCGTCAACTTCGCGACATGACGATCACGATCCACAAGGGCGGCGCAGACCAGACGGCGGCCGCGGATCGTTTGAGCAACTGGTGGGATGGAATTGGCGACTGGCGACGGTCCGTCTTCCATTGAAAGTCGTCGCGAATGCGGCCGTGATCCCGCTCACACTCACAGCCCCCGCGGCAATTCCCTGACAGGACGTTCCGACGACCGGCGATTGCCGCTGACGCTTCCTCTCGCGATCTGTCTTACGTGGTGGAAAACATGGACGTAGGAAGCGGATCACGTCCGTGCGATCCTGCTTCCTACAATCCAGTCAATTGGCACTCTTACCGTGAAGGCCAAGTCCTAATGACACACGGCCTCGCTCACATCGCCTGTCGTCTCTTGAGCCAACCGACCAGGCTCAGGCCCAAACCGCTCAAAACCACAGCGCCCGGAGCGGGAACCGATGCCGTCAAGGCCAGCATGTCCTGATACGGGTTCTTCTCGCCGTCTGTGAGATTCAGAATGGCAACCGGGCCCGTGTCCGACCAGCCGCAGTTCTGCGCATCGGCGATGAACTGCTTCGTCAGATCGTTGAACGCCGCATAATCGTGTGCCGCATCCGTGACATACTCCCCTTCCAGGTACCAGATGGCCGCCTGAAGCGCCGTCGCCGAGCCCACGCGACCGGCGCCCATGTCATAGCCGACCAGAGCATTTTTACGATACTGGGTGTACAGATAAGCGGTTTCGGGGGAAAGCATATCGCCGCCCTGAGGGCCAGGCAGTTCGCCGGCCGTCAGGCCGCCACCGTAAACCGACTCATCATTCACGAACGCCGCATACGTGGTGTTCACGCTGATGCTCGCATTCCTTTCCACACAGAAGGACTGGAACGCGGCCATCGAACCCAGTTGCTCCCCGAGCTCCGCATTCGGCGTGAGCCTGAACTCGCCGCTGACCAAGCTGGGGGGATAGGTGCCGGGGATCTGATCAACCATCACACTTGGGGTTGCCATCACAGTCCCTGCTGCCAGCAGAGACAGGGCAACCGCCACTGAAAACCGTTTCATCTCTTTCTCCTTTTGTCGTGCCAGTAGACGGAAATCCGAGGACTAACTCCATTTCATCCTGAGTTTTTTAGGACCTGCCTGGAGGCGGACGAGCCAATTCGACGAATTCATTGGACACGGGCCGGCAGAGATCGCCCCGAACGACCTGGAGCGTCCCCATCCCACGGGGCCCGTCGCATACCGTATCGACCTGCGACAGCAGGCCCTTTTCACCCCGGTCGCCGAACGACCGGCCGAGACACCGAGGCCGAACCCTCGGCCCCATTCCCAGAATCTCCACGCAGAATTCCATCCCGGTCCAAGCCGCCGGACGATCGGGAACCCGACATGCAAGCTGGTGCCACAGCACATGATCGGATCCAGTTTCGCTCAGTAGATCGGGACCGTCAAATTCAGGAGCCGCGACGCCCATTCGCGACAAGCGGGCCACGCCAAGACGGCCATTGCTCAAGACGAACAAGCATAGGCCGATCCAGATCCTGCGATTCCTTGCCAGGGAGACACACATGAATCCCAGAACCCCCAGAAACACGGCGCCGGGGCCGTCCGGCAAGGCCATGGCCGGGAATGGGCAGTTGGGGACACCTGGATAAGAAGAGACAAATGAGCCGCTGAAAGAAGAGCAACTCAGAAGATGGACGCTGTCGAGAGAGCCTGACAAGACGACCGAGGCCGGGCCCTCGCTCCCCAAGTGATGGCGGGGCAAATCGAGAGCTTTCCCAGTCCCACGCGCACAGGCTCCGCTACAGAGCCCTGCCACACAGGACAAGAGGATAGTCCCGAACCGAACTTCCCTGCCCAACCACATCTCCCCGTCTCCTTACGGTTCACCCACTCCGGCCCGTCAGCTCGATGGTCGGCCAACCCCGCCACAATATCTGGAGATGGCCTCCTCCTGTTCTACCATAAGCTGTTGTCATCGTACCGAGTGAAAAGGCCTTGTCAAGTCCAAAACGGAAGAAATGTCCGAATTCGCATCAACTCTGTCACTTCCCCAAGCAGCCCCGAGTCACAACCGCCCGTGACATTGGGCACGTGCCTAACAGAGGCGGCCACCCATATTTTTCCGGACCTGCCGTCAAAGGCGTCGCCCACTTCTCGCGGCGTCTTTTTCCCTATACAGAGAATACTTCCGCCGGTTCATTCTGCGAGCGATTGTCCCGGCAACGGCCCCGATTCCCCCAGAAATGAGAACGGCCTCAGGCGGACAAAAATCCACCTGAGGCCGTGATGCTCATAGACCGACCTGTGTCCTTCAGCGGCGGCCGATAAGGGCCGTAATCAGCACGCCCTGTGAGGGGCAGATCGGGCGGGATTCACGTCCCGCGCCGTCGCCATGCGACGATGGCTTACGCCACCATCCCGCGTCTGCGAAGCCAACCCACCAGACCCGCACCGAGGCTGCTCAAGACCACGGCAGCCGGAGCCGGGACAGCCGGCGGTTGCGGAATCGGATCGTCCTGCCACACTCTCTCGGTGACCTTGTAGTTCAAGACCAGCTTGGACCAATCAAGGTTCGTCGAACCCCAGTCAACCGGGCATTCGGCGAAGAGGGTGGCGTACACGGTCACATCCCCGTCCAGCTCGCTCGCATACGGCAGAACATTGAATGAGTTCAGACCGTCGTTGAGGTCGCCCAGATTGGGATTGCTCGTGCTCCCGAGGCGGACAATTTCTGTCTTGCCGCTGGCGTACTGCGTCTGAATCGACAGGTTGGCGCCAACGAGTTCCACGCTCAGGAAGTCCGGATCCGACGGAATCAGCCACTCGTGATCCCACTGAACCGGGTAGCTCCAGCCGACGTTGGACCACGTATACGACCCGACCGTCACTTCACTCTGTCTGGTCAGGTTGTACACACTCGTGGTCCAGGCGGCGTCGGCCGTACCGGTCGTCGCGAGAACACAAACAGCCAAAAGAAACGCTCCCACAACCTTCTGCATAGTACCCTCATCTCCACATTTCTTGAAACGGGTTCCGGATGAATCACGCTTCACAATGCGCGGGGCGACGAATCGCCTTCACGCACTACTACACTTACACAGTGCCGCGTCTGCGGAGCAGACCGACCAGACCGGTGCCGAGGCTGCCCAGAATGATGGCAGCAGGGGCCGGAACAGCGGCCGGCTGCGGAGGCTCAGGCACGTCCACGAAGTACTCGATCGTCAGCGACGACGAGTTGAACTTCGACTGAGACGCCCAGAACGTCGTGTTGCCAACGAACAACGCGATTTTCATATCCACGCTCCCGTCCAGATCCGCCAGATACGTCGGCAGGAGGTTGAACGTGGTGTCGTGGGCGGCGCTACCGTACGCGATCTTTCCCACGAGCTTGTTGTTCAGGTAAACGTTGTGGTCCTCACTGCCGTCGTTGTACACGCCCTCGGTGTTCACCTTGAGCGTCGCGCCGGTAATGCTGACCGTGCCGCCAGTCGGGATATCACTGGCCCAGTTGAACTGCCACGTGATCTGCGACGGGCTCGCGGCATAGTTGTCGTACGTCATGCCGAAAGGCGATGTCGTCACCGACTTATACACCGTGGTGGTGAAGTCGGCGTTGGCGACGGTCGCCGCGCCGAGCACCACGAGGGCTAGGAATAATGCTTTCACCACTTTCTCCATAACACTCTCACCTCCAAACTTTCTACGAGACAAGTTTGCGGCCTGCGTCATCGGCAGACCGTCAGGGACTCTACGCCGTCCCTTACACCGCATCGCCGACACACGGCAGCACACACTGCCGGGCCGGCGCCGAGTCCGGGAACGCCACCAACCGGGAGCGACGAGGCCAACGACTCCTGCTCACATCCCGATCCAGCTTCCCTGAACTCTCCTCGAGAGAACCTTACTGGCGCTTGTCCCGCCGCTGTCGGAGCCCGCGCTGCAATGAGACGCGGGACGATGACTACCTTGTCGAAAAGGACCTTGCGCGCAACGACCCTTTCCCAGGCGGCAGCCATGCGATTCTCGATGGTCGTCGTGGGGGACTGCGAGGCCTCTGTACGGACAGAATCCTCGGCGCACGCGGCCAGCGAGAACCCGACACCGGAGCCGGACGGCCCAGTAAATCCGGGGGCTGTTCGATGATGGAATGAAACCGGGCTTGGACGGGATCCCAACGAGGGTGTCGGACAGAGACCCTCGCGTCGTCTGTGACGCGATCGATCTCCGCATGAAGCTATCGCAGGATACCGCACGCGACGGCTGGGAAACCCGCACCAACATACCCTGTCTTCTCACCACCGCTCCTCCTCCAGACTCGAGCGTCAAACAACACGAACGCCATACAGGGCATGGCATTCGCTCCCCTCCGGAAAACGAGAACCCACCTTTGTGTCAGGCCGATCATCACAGACCGTATCCGTGGGTCCTCCTCCCGTGAGGTCCGTCAACTCCTCTATTGTACGCGTGAATGCCCTTTGTGTCAAGATATTTTACCTATCTACACACTTGCTTCACTCTCCACTTCTCCTATTCGCACTCACGCCCCATTAGTTACCCTCGCCAGATTACCACGCAACAAGACCTCCGACGGCGACCTATACCCCTAAAGGGCTATCCCGGAAGGGGTACATCGCGAATAAAAAAAGCCTCTGCTCCGGAGATCCACAAGTCTCCGGAGCAGAGGCGGAACATCGAACAGCAGTAGGCGAATCGAAGCTTAGGGTTTGTCCGAACCTCCGAAAGCCGCCCTGGCCTCGCTGACAAACCGCAGCAACATGTTCATCTTATTTCGAACTTTCACTTTGCGGTAGATATTGCGGATATGGGTCTTCACAGTCCCCGGCTGGATGCTCAACTGACCGGCGATGTTGCCGTGCCTCAGTCCCTGGCACACCAGTTCGGCAATCTGCACCTCTCGCGGCGTCAGATCGTACCGCCTGGAGAGA
>JBDKUU010001070.1:0-9332 GCA_039679525.1 Phycisphaerales bacterium
CATCCGAAGAATGGATTCAGCCAGCCATCGGGCACATTCAAAGCGTGCGTCGAGAGATGGTACATCGCGATGCCCGCCACGGACACCGCGGCGACCATCATGATGAGGTACTGAATGATGTCCGCGATCACGATGCTGGTCATGCCTCCCAGGACCGTGTAGATGATCGCGGCCAGCGTGAACACGATTCCATAGAGGTGCGGGACAAACCGCTCGGGCACGTCGAACGGCACGTAGGCTTTGACGCTCTCCCAGGGGATGAACACCTCCATGAATTTGCCCAGGCCGATGAAGCCATAGACCATGAAGCCCAGGCAGCCGATGATCGCAAAAGCCACGACGATCGTGTGCGACAACTGGGCCCCGGCCCCTTTGCCGAAGCGGGTGCCGATCCACTGGGCACCCGTGGTGACGTTCGACCGCCGCAGCCAGGCGGAGAGGAACATCATCAGAAAGATCTGGTTGAAGGTCGGCCACAGCCACGGCAGCCAGACGCTCTTGAGCCCGTAGATGAACATGATCGCCACCAGCCACATCGTGCCGGAGATGTCGAACATGCCCGAGGCGTTCGACAGGCCCAGGAGATACCAGGGGAGCTCCTTCCCCCCGAGCAGATAGGAGTTGAGGTTCTTCGACGCCCGTCGTCGAAGGAGCACTCCGATCAGGCTGACGGTCAGCAGGTACGCGAGCACGATGGCGATGTCGATGCCGTGGAGTCTCATGCGAGATCCCTTCACAAGACTTCTGCAAAATGGCCGTTCGTTCGGCCTCCGGTCATACCCGTTTTTCAGACCGGCGTCAATGATCGACCATCTGAAGGACGGCGACATCCTCCGATTCGAGCGTCAACGTGACCTTGCCGTCGTCGAGACCGACCGGGCGCCCGCCAACCAGTTCAGAGACCCGGCCGGCGTTCATCTCGACCGTCAGAGTCACATCCTGTCGCCGATTCGTGTCGTTGAAGACCGTCAGGTATCGATCGCCGAACCGCTCGACATGGACGCCTTCAATGTCCGGGCGGGCCAACGTGATCGGCTCCCAGCCGGCCTCCGCAACGAGTCTGCACAGCGGCACATACTTCTTGAACAGGTCGCGATCCCGTTCATAGAGTCGCGGCTGGGAGAAGTAGTGGCCCTGCGAAGCGTTGTGGCTGAAGAAACCCGGGAACATGCCATAGGCAAGCGACCGCTTCATGTACCGCTCGACGTGGCCGTGCGAGAAGTTCTCGAACGCCGTGTTCATGAGGAAACAGTAGGGTTTGCCCCTGCACAAGGCGCGACGATACAGCAGCTCGTCGTCGGACATCGGCCGCCACGTGCCGCTTGGATTCCAGTCCGTCTCCGTGCCCAGCACATCGAGCATGGGAGCCAGCCAGCACAGCCCGTACGGCGTGCCGTTGGCCATCATGTACTTGTCCATCGCGTGGACGTCCTGGGCGATCGCGCGAATGTACTCGAACGCGATCAGGCCGCGGAATATGGCGGGCTTCCGATCGTCGAGCGAGAACGTCAGAGGCGTTCCGGCGGCGGCAAAGTGCTCCCGACGAAAGTCCAGTTCGTCCGTGACGTACCCTTCGCTCGAATCGATGTACTCGCCGTCGAGATTCGCGAGGCGGCTTGCCCCATAGAGTTTCTGCCGAAGCTCCGGATTCCACTTGTTCTTGAAATCCGTCGCCTCCCCGGCGATTCCAGGCATCGAGTTCATGCTCCAGACCGCCCCATTGCACCAGGGCGTGTCGAGGAGCCGAGCGGAATATTGACCCTTCTCATCGTGATAGCCGCTGGTGAACAGGGCCTGGGCCTGCCGGTTCTTGTCCTCGTCGGCGAGCCGCCTCGCCTCGGCCAGGGCGGCCTCCAAGGTCCGAGGCGTCCCTTCTTTCATCGGCATCCACCAGGTCATGGGTTCCGTGTAGCGGAACGTGATGATGTCGTGCTGATCGTCCCACGCGGTCTCGTCGTCACCCTCCTTGAATCGGAAGCCGAAGTCCTGCCAGTCCTTGACCTCGCTGATCTTGGCGAAAGGCATCCACAGGCCCTGGCGAGCGATGCGGCAAGAGAACTGCTCAGGGAACAGCTCATAGTATCGGGCCAAAGCCCCGCGAAAGCCCCAGGCTTTGTCGAACCGGAACTTGCAGAATCGCAGATGGGCGACGGGCTTCTCCGGGGCAAGGCCGATATCGTACGCCAGGAAAAGCTCCCGCGTGCCGGCATTGAAACCCGCTCGGAAGAACGCCGGATGAGCCATGTCGATACCCAGGGCCATCCCCTCTCGCGGGCCGGCCACCGCGCCGAACGGATACCGGGACAGGCGACCATTTGCGCCTGCATCGAACCGCTCGGCGTCAACGTACTCCCGACCGTCCGCAGCGGCCAGGCTGCGTCGTGGGTCCTGCAGCCAAAGCCAGTCGGACGCCGGAAGCGGGACCGCATAGATCAACGTGACGGCACGGTCCTTGCCCGAGGCGTCCTGCAGCGTCACGTCGAAGAACGTTGCGTCGCCGCTGTCCTGCGAGCGGCAGTCCAGCTTGAGATCCAGAGCGGCGTGCTCGATCGAGACGAAATCCGTCTCGGCCGCGACGTCGCGGACCTGGAATCCTTCCTGAGTCTGTCCCGCCGGCTCCACGGGCACTCCGTCGAAGAGAAATGCCCGCACGACCTTCAGTTCGGGATCGCGGAACCAGGCCTTGCCCGCGTGGTTGCGAAGCAGCATGTAGAAGGTCACTGAAGCCACCGGCTTTTCCGGAAACACGATGACCTGGGCCTTTTCCCAGTCGTGCGTCCCGGCCGTCCAGGAATTCGTCTGGCCCCAGAGGGGAGTGCCGTCGGCGTACCGCAGATCGAGGTACAGGGAATAGTCGCTGTCCCGCGTGCCGCCCACTTGTTCGGCCTTGCTCCAGGCGACCGCCACGATCGGCTCGGGCTTCTCCTGGTTCAGAACGATCGTCTGAGAAACCCCTCGCTGAACGTGGGCATCCGAGCCGTTGTCACAGACGAAGACCCCGTCTTCGCGAGTGAACCCGCGTTGCCAGCCGGTCCAGGCGTCGGGCTTGAGGAGGCTCCCGCCGGACCGGTCGAGCCTCAGGACCTTTTTCACGATGGCGCCATCGCCATCAGACGATGCCCCCTGGCTCTCCAGGGAGAGTCCCGAGGATTGGCTTACGGCGATGAGAAGGAGACAGGACAAGACGGTGCGTGATACGCACCCTACGGACTTTCGGCTTTGCATGCTGATACCACTCCTTTCGCAGGGTATGGTATCAGAACAAGGGACCGATCGCCAGCAGGGTTCCGCCCGGGCGCTGTAGTCCGTGCTTCTCGTGACCCCAAAACAGTCGGGGCTCGCACCGTGTGGTGCGAGCCCCGAGACATGCGTTAGGATCGGTCCCTCTCAACGAGAGAGGCCTTTTGTCTACCGGTCGCCGGCGAGGTAACGAACCTCCCCCACCGACAGAGCGCGATTGTAGATGCGGAAATCGTCGACCAAGCCGCCATAGTAGGCGTCCGCTTCATATTGCGACCGGCCCAGCCAGTTCTGGGTGGTGTTGCCGAGGTCTTTGGGCAGCACGGCCGTGGCGCCGGTGGCGACGACGGAGCCGTCCACCTGGAGCCGCATGGTCATGGCGGCGCCGTCGATCACGATCGCGACATGGTGCCAGCCGAGCGGCAACGCACTGGAGGCGTTGAGCTGAGACTCGTTGGCCCCGCCGTTTTTCGTGATGGCAAACCGCATCGGACTGGTCACGTTCCCGCCCCCGCTCGGGCAGAAGAACATGTACGACGTGGCGCCGGAGCCGAAATCGAAGACTCGTTGCCAACCGCCGCCCGTGCCGGCGAAGTTGGCGTACATCGAGATCGTCATGTTGCTGAGCGAATTGATGACCGAGCCGATCGGCAGTTCGACGTAGCCGTTGGTGCCGTTCAGGGCGAGCGCCTGGCCGTGGCCGGGCAGCGCGTCGGCGTAGCTGATCTCCGTCCCGGCCTTGCCATGGTTGTTCCTGCCGGAGCTGTCCTGGAGGTTGCCGTCCATCGTGTAATTGGCCACGATGCCGCCGGAGCCGGGGTCGGCCGGCGTTGCGACTTCGGGGGCGACGCTGTACAGCCGGATGTCGTCGACGAAGATCGTTCCGGACCCGCCGGACGTGCCGTTTCCGACGCCGATCGTCAGGCTCTTGACGCTCTTGAGGTTGGCGCCCGTGGCGGCCAGATCGATGTTCCACTGCTTCCACACCGGCAGCGCCGTCACGGCGGCACCGGAGCCGTAGACCACCTTGGTGTCGTTGATCTTCACATACAGAGGAGCCGCGGCGTTCGCCGCATTGCCCCGGAAGTTGACGACGAGGGTCTTGATGCCGTGCTTGCTCCAATCCTGGGCGGACTCGAACGTCCGCTTGGCCTCGGAGTAGACGGCTCCCTTGGTGTGGTCATAGGCCAGGGGCATGGACTGGAGACCGCCATTGACGAGCGTCCGCTCGGCGAACGGCGCCTGGCTGTACCCGACGATCGAACCGTTCGTGGTCGGGGTGTCGTAACCATCGATCCAGGTCTGGAAGATGGCCTTGCCGTTATCCATGTCGTCCTTGTAGCTCTCGAAATCATCGACCACGATGGAGTCGGCGGTCGTGAAGGTCCAGACTTCGCCTTCCCAGCTCGGCGTCGCCGCGGCGTTGTTCACCTCGACGACCTTCCAGAAGTAGCTCTGGGCCAGGTCGACCGCGACCTCGTACTGCGGCTGAGAAACGGTCGTCACCGAAGCCGTGCCGGCGGCCACCGCCTGCTGATCGGCGCCCAGGTACACGTTGTGCGAAGCGGCTTCGCGTCCGGCCCGCCAGCTCAGGGTCACCTGCGGGTTCACGCCCGTGGCGCCGGAGACCGGCTGGGGCTCGCGAGCCGCGACCGGAACGTAATAGAAGCGGACTTCGCTGAGACCGTACTGCTTCAGGATGCCGCCCCAGTTGGCCACGATCGTCAGCTTGACGTACTTGGCCATGACGCCGCCGAGATCGAGGGCCTCGGCCGCCACGGGCTCGCCCGCAGCCTGGGCAAACTCAAAATCGCCGGCCGCGGTCCACGTGGTCCCGTCGGTGGAGTACTCGATCTTCACATCCTTGGCCCCGATCCCGAGCACCGGCTCCATTGCCTGGTTGGAGTTCCAGACCAGCATCTGATCGACCTTGTAGACCTTGTCGAACTGATACTGGATCCAGGTGGGCTGCGGGCCGGTCTTGAGGCTCAGCCACATCGTCTTGGCGTCGACGCCGTGCAGGCCGTCCGCGTCGAGGCCGGACCCGTCGAGGGTCTTCTCCGGCCCCATGTCCTTGTTGTTCTGGCTGGAAGCCGTGGCCGTCACATTGGCGATCGGATAGGAGTAAAGCTCGACGGTGAACGACCAGAGCTCGCCGGGGTTGACGGCGCCGTCGCCGGTCACCTCGTCGACGCGCCAGTAATAGGTCTGTCCGAAGACCAGACGGCCGACGTCGAGAGAGTTGGCGTCCTGAGCCGTGGCGACGGATTCGAGTGCGTCGGGCGAAGCGCCGAAGTACACGTTGTGGGAAGCCGCCCCTTCGGCCGGTTTCCAGCTCAATACGACGTCGGGCAGCACGTCCATCGCTCCGCCGCCGGGCACGGGATTGTAGGCCTTGTTCGGCGGCACGACCGAGGGGCCGGTGACGCTGAAATCGTCGAACGCGACGTAGCCGGTCGTCGAGTTGTACACGCAGTGCGCCATGCCGACCTGCAGAGGCAACCCGGCCATGTCGTTCCGCGTGATAGTGCCGCCCACCGCGGTCCACGTGATCCCGTCGAAGCTTCGCCGCAGCGTGAAGACGTTGCCCGCTCGCTCGATCTGCAAATACTTGGCGCAGTTGAAACCGTCGCCGGTGTTGGTGCCCTCGGTCTCGGTGCCGTCATCCACCTGCCGCTGCATGTTGCCGACCCAGGTGGGGAAGTAGTGCATGCAGACGAAGTCCTCGCCGGCTCCGGCGTCGTCGATGTTCGCAACGCGGGCCATGAGGAACGAGTCATTGTGCAGGAGCGTGGCCCCGGCGACGCCTGCGAAGTCCGTCACGCGGACGGTCGCGACGAAATCGCCTTCGACCATCTTATAAAGAAACGGCCCCTTCGGCGAGAACGCGCCTTCCCAGTAGGAGCCTGTCGACTGCAGGAACAGTTGACCGGGGCGATCCTGCGAGACATTGAGTTTATCGACGGTCTCGGTGGCGTTCTTGCCGACGAAGCCGTCCCAGCCGGTGCCTTCGACGCCATCCGCGAGGAAGTCGCGAGGCGTGTCGAAGTTGTCGGTGAACGTCCCCGCCTGGGCCGAGGCAGCCACCATCAGGATCAGGGGAATAGAGAGCAGATAGGGCAGTCGCTTACACATGCTTATCCTCCTTCCAGATACTATTGACGATGCCTCCCGCGCATGCAGAGGGCATTCTTTGACGGAGGATATTATAGCTGCCGCAAGGGACAAGAGCAAGCGAACGCCGTCTCGGGAGGCCTCAAAGCAGGCATTTTGGCTGACTCCGGACCGAAGAGCACTCACGCCTCATCGCATTTGGGAGACCTTGCAACCCGTTTGCGTCACATCATTTTGGAATCACTTTGTCCACCGGCGTCAATGTCACAGGGCCGAGCAGGCCGGAGTCACGAGGCGGCCATCGAGATGCGTTGAACAAACCATCGGGGCCGCGGCTCTCGCGAAGGCGAGCGGAGAAATTCACGTTGTAGAATTTCCTCCAGGCGACGCCCCGCCGGTCGAGGTCGGCGATTCGATTGGCCATCAGGTTCGACACGCGAACCTCCAGCGTGTTGTGCTCTCGCATCATCGCGGCCGGGATCACGACCCGGAACGGCGGACTGATGAGCGTACCCAGGTCTTCGCCGTTGAACGTCACCTGCGCGCTCTCGCAGACCCGGCCCAGATCCAGCAGCCAGCCAGAGGCGTCGCCCGCGGGCCGAGGCAGATCGATGGCGTACAGAGCCGAGCCCGAGAATCGCTTGACGGCCTCGCCGCCATACTGCGTCCATGAGCCGAGCCTGGCAATCTCGACAGCTTCAGGCAGGTCCGGCCCGCCCTGCACAAACCTCACTCGCCAAGTCCCCTGGATCTCGAAGGGCGAGCCCTTTGCTTCGATGTACTCACAGGTCGGCCCTTGAACGACCCCGCGACAGGCTCGGACAATGCAGGATTGGTGCGGGGCAAGCTGCAGATACACTTCCATGCCTCGCTCCTTGGAGCCCCGCATCAAAGCAAGTCCGGACTTGCCGGACATGGGATCGAAGAGCACGGCGGATGCAGGGCGAACGCCAAGCGGGACCCAGCCATCAAAGGGCTCGTCTTTGGTGTTGATGATCCAATACACATGGTTCTCGCCGTCACGACGGCGGACGAACTGAAGCCCGCTGTCGACCATCGGCTCGCGAACGACCGGCGGCAGTCCAAGCAGGTGCCGCACATCATCGCCCACGAGGACCACTCCCTCGCCCACGGAAGCAATCCGCCCCCGCGAGTCCTCCAACTGCCGGAATTGCAGGTCGGAGATCAGCTTGCGGTACTCGCCCCGTCGCCTGTCGAGGTCGCCCCAGCCCGGCACGTCCTTGGGCAGGTCCTTGTGCACGATGACGGTCAGACCTTGTCGAGCGAGTTCCATCAGTCTCGCAAAAGTCTCCGCAGGCATGAACGCACACTCGGGCACAACAACGACCTTGTATGGACAGTCGACAGTCACCTTCAGATTCCGAATCTGCCGGTCCGAGACGTAGTCGAAGGCATAACCGGCGTCCAACAGAGCCTGAGCAAGACTCTGGGCCGAGGTGCCCGCGGGACTGCCGTCGAAGTGATCGAGAAGGCCCCTGCCCGGTCGAGACCAGCGTTCGTAAATCGGATAGCACAGCAACACATCATTGTCCGCCTTGCCCGACTGAAGGAAGGACTGGCATCGAGTGACATAGGCGTTCAGCGCCGGGAAATCGGGCCAAAACGAGTTCGTGGGCCCGAAGTGCACCGAGGCGTAGAAGAGCCGGCCGGGCCAGGCTTCGCCCGCGGGCGAGAACGTCGTGCCGTGGTAGCAGATGTGGTTGACGCCGCCGAGGAAGAACCGGTCCACCGCCTGCCTGGCCTCGCCGAGAGTCCCGAGGAAATGCTCGTCCAGCCAGGTCGCGGCTTCCGCGGAGGCCAGACGCTTGCCCGTGACATGGGCGGCCGAAGAGGCAGACTTGATCTTCAGGAGATCTGTGCCCTCGGTCTCAGGGATGCCGCTGGCCGCGTAGAGGTCCAGGACGTTGGCGGGCGAGCCATGGGCCTGGTTTCGCATGGTCGCGTCCTTGCCTTCGGCCCACTGCCGCCAGGGGATCGTGAATTCCTCCAGCAGAAGATCGGAGATCGTCTCGCGATAGTCGCACAGCACGCGGGCGTTCTTGTCGGGCGAGTCCTTGCCGAACAAGGCGGGCAGATGGTCCCGCAGATCGTAGCCCCGCCGGGCACGGAATTCATCGAGGAGCTTAGGTGTCCAATCCGCCTGGCCCGATGCGTCGTCCACTTCATACGAGTCGTTGAAGAACGCCCGCAGGGGACGAATGTCCCGGCCGGCAAAGGCCTGGTCGAACTTCTTGAGGTAATCCGCGAGGGCCCCACGCCGGAAGTGATCGATCACGTCGCCTTCTCCGCCGGGACCGGCCCGCTCGACCATCTTGCCATGCCAGCCTTGAAACACGGCGTAGAGCGTCCAGTTGCCTTCGGGAGCAGCCCAATCCAGCTTCCCGCTCGCATCGACGCGGTCCGTCAGGTTGAACGTCTGCCCCGCGTCCGAGTACGCCATCAGAACCTGCAAAGGCAGCGGCTTCTCGAACCGGACCTGTTCCAGGGCCAGGGTCTGAAGGTTCTCGTTGGCGCCGACCGGCTCCTTGAGCTCGGAGATGTCCACGCGACGACCGATCGCGCGGACCATGGGCTTCTGGATGAACGTGATCGGTTCGGCGAGACTCTCCCCAGCCTTCAGCGTGAAGGTCTTGTACGCGACGTTCCTGCACGCGTCCTCGGGCCCGACCCACGGCCCGCCGAAAGGCCAGCCGTTGCCTGTCGCCATGTCGATGCCCAAGTCAAGCCGCTCGGCCTCCTTCAGCGTGTGCCCCAACATGTCCATCCACTGCGGCGTCAGGTACTTGATGAATCGGTCCTCATAGCCTTTGACGCCATAGATGGGCGTGATCTCCAGGCCTCCGAGTCCGGCCTTGGCATATTCCTCCATCTGGGACGTGAGGTCTTGCGGAGTGACGATGCTGCCCATCCACCACCACCGCGTCCAGGGCTTCGTCTCGCGAGTGACCGCAGGCCAG
>JBDKUU010001071.1:0-1585 GCA_039679525.1 Phycisphaerales bacterium
ACTCCAAAGCTGCTTGGCCCCGCCGCACGTTTGAAGGCATGGAAGCTATGCACGAAGAACGAATCGCTTTCATAGGCACAGGCATCATGGGCGAGCCCATGGCGAGGAATCTGCTCCGCGCGGGCTACCCCGTCACCGTCCACAGTCGCACGAAAGCCAGGGCCCAGGCTCTGCTCCAGGAAGGCGCCCGCTGGGCCGACACGCCGAAAGACGCGGCTCGCGACAGCGACGTCGTCATCACCTGCGTGACGGATACGCCCGACGTGAAGGCGGTGCTGCTCGGGCCCGGCGGCGTCATCGAGGCCGCCCGTCCCGGCCTGATCTGCGTCGATATGAGCACGATCTCGCCCGCCGAGACCCGAAAGATGGGCGAGACCCTCGCGGCCAAGGGCGTCACACTCCTGGACGCGCCCGTCAGCGGCGGACAAATCGGCGCGATCGAAGCCAAGCTCTCGATCATGATGGGCGGACCGGCCGAAACGGTCGAGAAAGTCCGGCCGATCATGGACACGCTCGGCCGCACCGTCACGCACTGCGGCCCGCTCGGATTCGGACAGACGACCAAGCTCGCCAACCAGGTCATGGTGATCCACACGATCATGAGCGTCGCGGAAGGACTGGCCTTCGCGGAAAAGGCGGGTCTCGATCTGGAGACCACGCTCAAAGTCACGACCGCCGGGGCCGCGGGCAGCCACTCGTTGAAAGTCCTGGGCCCCAAAGTGGTCGCGGGCGACTTGAAACCCGCCTTCATGGTGGACCTCCAGCAGAAGGATCTCCGCCTGGTCCTCGAATACGCCGAGCAGATCGGCCAGCCCCTGCCGGGCACGGCCCTCGTCAAGCAACTCTTCGCGGTTCTCCAGGCCCAGGGCCGAGGCCGCGACGGCACCCAAGCCCTCATCGACGTCCTCCGCCAACTCGCCGGCCGGGGGAGGGAGATTTGAGATCTCAAATCTGAGATCTCAAATCTCAGATCCTCCGCCACCTTCAGGCGGCTTTTCTCGTCGCCCCTGCTCTTATCTCGCCTCCAGATTCTTCGGAGAAAAGATGTAACGCCCGCGGCTCGACATGGACTGAACGTGGAGAGAGCAGGAGATGCCTCCTGTGCGTGAGTGAGTGTCCAACCGAGGAGACCGCCATGTCCGCCAAGGCCATCATGATCGACGCAAGAGCTACGATGATCTTCATCCTGGGCGCGAGTCTGCCCGCCTGGGCCCATTCATTCGCCGGCGGGACGGGCGAGCCGAACGATCCGTACCAGATCACCACGGCCGAGCAGCTTGTCTCCATCGGCTCGGACCCCAACCTGCTCCGCAAGCATTTCGTCCTCGTCAACGACATCGACCTGGACCCCAACCTCCCCGGCGGCCGGCTCTTCACCCGGGCCGTGATCGCTCCGATCGACGGCATGGCGGTCTTTTGGGGCGAAGACCCAACCGCCGATGACACGGTGATCTTCTGGGGCGGAGCTCCTTTCACCGGGACTCTCGACGGCGGGGGTCACAGCATCTGCAACCTGATAATCGTCGCCAGCGGCGCCGACTACCTCGGGTTATTCGGCTATCTTGACAAGCAGGCTGTGGTGAGA
>JBDKUU010001072.1:0-3606 GCA_039679525.1 Phycisphaerales bacterium
GCCCGGGTTCGCGTCGTCCCCCGTCGGCGAAACGTGAAACTCCGCCGCGCTTGCGGCAGCGGACATCAGGCTTGCGATCCCCCAGGTCACGATCAGGCGCACGATTCGGTTCTGCATCGATCTCCTCGTATTAAAAGGCCCGCAGGTATTGTGGGGATCGTGGCCGCAAGTTGCAAGAGCCACCCGGCCCGCGATGAGAAATTCCGTTGTCAATCGTCCCTCGGCTGGGATAATAGGCTGCCAGAGGCGCAAGGCGTTGCGTCGGCACACGAGGACGTCAAGAGGAGAAGGCCGGATATGAACGGGAATACAGGGCACAACACATCGCGTCGCGAGTTTCTCAAGGGCACCAGCCGGGTAGCGGCCGGTTCCGCGCTGCTGGCCGCGGTCGGGCCGCGAGTCTACGCGGGCGAGGACAACACGATCCGCGTCGCCCTCGTCGGCTGCGGCGGACGAGGAGGCGGAGCGACCGCCAACGCCCTGGCGACCAGGAGCGGGCCGATCAAACTCTTCGCCATGGCCGACGTCTTCGAAGACCGCCTGCAACGCTGTTACGACGGCCTGGTCGAAGCCGCCAGCGCGCCGCGGACCAGCGGCTCGGCCGACACCTGGGCGATGGGCTACGAGGCCAGGCAGCTCGATGTGCCGCCGGAGCGGCGATTCCTCGGCTTCGACGCATACCAGAAAGCCATGGACTGCCTGCGGCCGGGCGACGTCGTGATCCTGGCGACCCCCGTGGCGTTCCGCTGGGTGCATTTCCGCTATGCGATCCAGAAGGGAATCAACGTGTTCATGGAGAAGCCCGTCGTCGTGGACGGGCCCACCACCCGCAAGATGCTCCAGCTCGCGGAGGAATCGGCGAAGAAGAACCTCAAGGTGGGCGTCGGCCTGATGTGCCGGCACTGCAAGGCCCGCTGGGAGCTGTACGACCGAATCAAGGCCGGCGAGATCGGCGAGATCCACATGATGCGGACCTACCGCCAGCAGGGCCCCGCAGGATTCGCAGGACCCAGGGAAGGCAACGCCAACGAGCTGCTCTGGCAGATCCGCAACTACCTCGGGTTCATGTGGGCCAGCGGCGGGCTGTTCCAGGACGTGGTCGCCCATAACGTGGACGAGTGCTGCTGGATGAAGGACGCATGGCCGGTCCGTGCCCAGGGCGCGGGCTCACGCTGCTATCGCGGCAACTGCGTCGACCAGAATTTCGATCACTACGATGTCGAGTACACGTTCGCGGACGGCGCCAAGCTCTTCCTGAACAACCGCCACATGGCCGGATGTCACGGCGAGTTCGCCAGCTACGCCCACGGCACGAAGGGCTCGGCGGTGATCTCGACCTTCATGCACACGCCGGCCAAGTGCCGCATCTACAAGAGCCAGGACTTCGCCAAAGAGAACCTCACGTGGGCGTTCCCGCAGCCCGAGCCGAACCCCTACCAGCTCGAGTGGGACCATCTGATCGAAGCGATTCGCAACGACAAGCCGTACAACGAAGTCAAGCGAGGCGCCGAGGCCGCCCTTGTCACCGCGATGGCTCGCAAGGCCGTTCACACGGGGCAGATCGTCACGTTCGACGAGATGCTCAACTGCCAGGAGGAGTTCGCGCCGGACCTGGACAAGCTGACGACGGATTCGCCGGCCCCCGTGCGGGCCGGGGCCAACGGCATGTATCCCGTGCCCCAGCCGGGCCTATTAAAGGATCGCGAGTTCTGACAAAGACGATCGCTCAGAGAAACCGAATGCAGACGGGCTTGGAGACCGCGATCTTCTGACCTGTCGGCTCCAGCGAGCCGGTCGCCGGATCGATCCGGAAGACCACGACGCTGTCGCTGTCCTGATTGGCCGCGAGGCAGAACTTGCCCGTCGGGTCGATGTTGAAGTTCCGCGGCGTCTTGAGCCCGGCGGTCTCGTGCTCGACGAACGTGAGCGTGCCCGCAGCCGGATCGATCTTGTAGACCGCGATGCTGTCGTGCCCGCGATTGGAGCCGTAGAGGAACTTGCCGCTCGGATGAACCCGGACCTCGGCGCACGTGCTGGACCCGGTGAATCCGCTCGGCAACGTCGGGACCGTCTGAATCTCCTTCAATGCCCCATTGGCCGCGTCATAATCGAAGGCGGTGATCGTGGAACTGAGCTCGTCGATCACGTAGGCGTGCCTGCCGTCGGGATGAAAGACGAAGTGCCGCGGCCCGGAGCCGGGCTTGATCTGGGCGAACGGCGGATCGTTGGCCACGATCTTTCCAGTCTCGCCGTCGAGCTTGTAGATCATGATCTTGTCGATGCCCAGGTCGGCCACGAAGACGAAGCGGTCGTCCGGGCTGAGGTTGACCGAGTGGGCATGCGGCTCCTTCTGACGCGAAGGATTGACGCTGGAGCCCTCGTGCTGAACGAGCCCAGTCGGCTCCGCGAGCTTGCCGTCGGGACCGATCGGGATCACCGACGCGCTTCCGCTGCCGTAGTTGGCGACGAACACGTGTTTGCCCGCGTGATCGACGTTCACGTGGCATGGCCCGGCCCCGCCGGTGGAGGCCTCGTTCAGGAGCGTCAGATCCCCCGTCGCCGCATCGATGGCATAGGCGAAGACGCGTCCACTCGCGCCGGCCTCGCTGACCGCGTACAGGAACTTGCCATTGGGGTGAATCTCGACAAACGACGGATTCCGGGCCTCAGCCGCAAGGACGGGATCCGAGAGCGTCCCGGTCGCAAGGTCGAGCGAACTGCGGTAGATTCCCTTGCTGGCGTTCGCCCCACCCCCGGTGTAGGTCCCGATGTAGACCCGCAGCGAGTCGGCTGAAGCCGCCGAGAGCGCCACGAACGAAAACGCCACGCCGACAACCATCTTGGCAACCATATCCGGCGCCTCCCTGAAGATACGCGACACATTATCGACCCACACATGTAATAACATCGTCATCCGTCGCGTCATATAGTATCGGCAGGAGGTTCCGTATTCAAGCGGTCGCCGGATCGCCTTGACCCGGCGGGCCTCGGCGACTATAATGAAATGATGGTTTTTTTCGGCCCGGCGGAGTGATCAAACCGGCCCTGAGGAGGATACGGCACGTGATCGAGAATCATCGAAGCGCACGTCTGTTGATCGCGGTTCTGTTGTTGGCGCAGGTGGCGGCACAAGCGGACGTCACATCTCCGGCCTGTCTCGTCCAGGGCATCCCCAACGACAGCGACTGGCCCGGCGGCGAATCCCCCAATCTGGCGATCGACGACAACGTCAACACCAAGTTCCTCCACTTCAAGGGAGAGAGTCAGCCCACAGGGTTCCAGGTGACTCTCCTGGGAGGCCCTGCGGCCGTCACCGAATTGACCTTCACCACGGCCAACGATGCCCCGGAGCGCGATCCGGTCGCCTTCGAGCTGTCCGGCTCGAACATGAGTATCGACGGGCCCTATACGCTGGTCGCCAGCGGGGACATCGCCGATTTCGCCCAGGCGACGGCGTGGCCCCGTTTCACAAAAAATACGACGGCCGTCACGTTCGCCAACACGGCCGCCTACGCCCACTATCAACTCCTGTTCACGAAAGTGCGAAACGCGGCCGGCGCCAACAGCATGCAGATCGCCGAGGTGGAGTTCGTGGCCGCCCCGGCC
>JBDKUU010001073.1:0-3886 GCA_039679525.1 Phycisphaerales bacterium
GCACGATCTACCTGGCAACCGATGAGGAAGACGGCAGCGTCGTCGCCCTCAAACGCCTGATCTATGAAAGGCCTGAAGATCAGCGCGTCTTCGAACAAACCGAGCACGAGTATCAGGTCGCCAAGAAGATCGACCACCCGTACATCCGAAAATGTTACAAGCTCCAAAAAATCCGCAGCATGTTCCGGGTCCGCGAACTGCTGCTGTCCATGGAGCATTTCGAGGGCAAAACGCTCGAAGAGAGCACGACCCTGAGCCTCGGCGACGTTCTGCTGGTCTTCCGCATGGTCGCCACGGGCCTCAACGCCCTGCACCAGCAGGGGTACGTCCACTACGACATCAAGCCCAACAACATCCTGATCAGCAAAGGCGGCACGATCAAAATCATCGACCTGGGCCAGAGCTGCCCGATCGGGACCATCAAATCCCGCATCCAGGGCACGCCCGACTACATCGCCCCCGAGCAGGTGCGGCGAAAGACCCTCGGCCCCAAGACCGACATCTTCAACCTCGGCGCCACGATGTACTGGGCCCTGACGGGCAAGAACGTCCCGACCCTGATCCCCAAGAAGTCCAAGAACGGCCTGGCGGCGATGACGACCACGCCGAAGTGCCCTGCCCCGCACGAGCTCAAGAGCCAGTTGCCCATGGGGGTCTCGAAACTGGTCATGGACTGTGTCAAAGAAGATCCCGCGGAGCGGCCCCCCAGCATGATGGAGGTCATCTCCCGGCTCGACCTGATGATCCACAGCATCTTTGGAAGCAGAATCAAGCCGAACCGAAATGCCTCGAACAATAATCGATCTTCTCAATAAGGGCATCCGGGCCAACCAGACGGACAAGTTCCGACGCGGGAACTTGATTTGCCTGCCGGCCGCGGGCTCCCTGGTCATCACGGGCGACATCCACGGCCACCGCCGCAATTTCGAACGAATCCTCACCCATTCCCGCCTGGCCGACCACCCCGACCGACACGTCGTCTTCCAGGAGATCATCCACGGCGGGCCCGAGGACGAGGCCGGCGGGTGCCTCTCGTACCAACTGCTCTTCGACGTGGTCCGCCTGAAGCTGCGATTCCCCGACCAAGTCCACATCGTCATGGGAAACCACGACACCGCCATGATTTGCAGCACGGAGGTGATGAAAAAAGGCAAGGAGATGAATCGAGCGATGGCAGCGGCCCTGGACCGGGAGTTCCTCCAGGCCGGCCGCGACGTCCGCCTGGCGATCCGCCAGTTCCAGTTTTCGCAGCCCCTGGCCGTGCGATGCACCAACCGCCTCTGGATCTCGCACTCGCTCCCCGGCGACCGCTCCATCGACGAATTCGACCCGAAGATCTTCGAGCGGGAGCTGCAACTCGCCGACTGCGAGCGCCCCGGCTCAGCCTATCTCTTGACGTGGGGCCGCCGGCACAGCCAGCCCGCCCTGGACAAAATGGCCAAGATCCTGGACGTGGACGTCTTCGTCCTGGGCCACCAGCCCCAGACCAGCGGCTGGTGCAAGGCCGGCGAGAACCTCATCATCCTGGCCTGCGACCACAATCACGGCTGTCTCCTGCCGCTCGACCTCTCCAAGCCCTACACCGCCGCCGCCCTCGCCGACCGAATCGTCCCCCTGGCCTCCATCGAGTGACGCACCGCCTCGGCCGTCAGCCAATCCATCGTCAGACGCGTCCAAACGGCCGCACCTCGATTCAGTAATCCTTGAGATTCCTCATCGAGTCCGGCCAGTCCTCGCGCTGCGCGCCACCGGCCTTGGTCCATGGGCCGGCGGTATCGAATTCACGATTCCATTTGAGGGTCCACAACTCCTTGAGGCCGATCTTCCGGGCGGACCAGTCCAGGAAGACGCCGTTGACGAAACTGTCGTGCCGACGCAGGCAGAAGGACCAGAAATCCGTGGGACCCGGCAGCCCGGGGGGCGGCTGGTCTGCCGACGCGGGCCCTCCCCAGGGCGCCGAGGAATCCAGAACCACCGGGATGTTCCCCTGGTTCTTGAGGGAGAAGACGTTCGCCCCGTGGTTCCACTCGGACTGGGGGACAAACGTCTGCGTGCTGTGAAAACCCGGGCGAAACAGGAATGCGTTCGTGCCGTAGCTGCCGACGAACCGGGGCGAGGGTTTGCACATCACCCACGCGGGATGCCCCGTAGTCTCGCTTCCCAGCACAAAATAGCACGGTCCTACGTCGATCGAAGGGCGGATGGACGACAAATCCACCGGGGTCGGGACGGGGCTTTCTTCGTCGGAGCCTCGCGTGGCCAACGGGCAGCAGGCGATCTTCTCCGTGCGAAAGTGAAGGAGAGAATCCTGCGTGCCGTTCGGGTCTTTGCTGGCGATTTGAAGGACAGTCCCCCGCAGCAGCCACGTGCCGACAGTCCCGTAGTAGTCGCAGGGGAAGCGACCATCGTTGTCGTGGGCGTAGGAGGCCAGGATCGTCGCCCACTGCTTCTGCCGGGATTGACAGACGATCGCTTTCGCCTGTTTTCGCGCCCGGCCCAGGGCCGGCAGCAGCACCGCCATCAGCAAGGCGATCGTCGCTATCACGACCAGCAGCTCGATCAGCGTAGAAGCAGTCTGCTTTTTTGTCTCCATACTCCCTCGCTGTGCGTTTTGCGCCGAATCACTCGGCGGGACGCCCGTACCCTATGTCGTCGATGTAGAGCAGGCCCGTGCCGCCCGCTTGCGGGTTTGTCTTATCGCCGACCCCGATCGTAAGCTTCCACACAGCCGTCAGATTGACGCCCGTCAAATCGCTTAGCGGGACTTGCCATTCGGTCCAATCCTCCACCACCGTGGCTGCGGGATTCGGATGGACCACGATTTTGCCCTGGCCGGCGCTGCTCGCGACGATCAGGTACAGCGACGCCGGCACGTTGGCCGGATTGCCGTGGAACCACAAGTCCAGATGGGTGGCCCCGTGGGCCGACCAGTCTTGCGAACCGCCCAGGTAACGGGCTGTCTCGCTGTAGAAGGGCGACTTCGAGTTGTCATAGGCCAGAGGCATCGACTGCCGACCGCCGTGAACGATCGTCTGCTCGGTGAAGGGGGCGTCCATGTAACCGACGAGCGAGTTGCTCGTGCCGCCATTGAGGCTGTCGTACCAGGCGTCGAAGATCCGGTAGTCCGTGTCGTTGTAGCTCTCGAAATCGTCCACCACGGCGAATTCCCGGGTCGTGAAGCTCCAGACGTCCCCCGGATGCGTGACGTCGTTGACCTCGTCGACGCGCCAGTAGTAGGTCGTGCCGTAGTTCAGGGCCCCCGGATCGAAGGCGGGATCGGCCGCAGCCTGGGCAGCGGCCGTACCGTCGGCCACTGCGATCGGGTCCGTGCCGAAGAACACCCTGTGCGTCCCCCCCTCCCGGCCGGGCTTCCAGCTCAACGCGGTCGTGACGCTCTGATCGACAGCGCCGTCGGCCGGTCGGGGCGTATGAGCGTGTACCGCGAGATCGGCGGAGTGTCCAAAACCGATGTCGTCGATGTACAACACGCCCTCGCCGCCCCCCTGCGGGTTGGCCTTATCGCCCGCGCCCAGCGTGATCTTCCGGACCGTCGTCAGACTGACGCCCGACAGGTCGCTCAGCGGGATCTTCCATTCTGTCCAATCCGCCGCGACCGTGGCCGACGGGTCTGTGTGGACCGCCATGGCGCTCCGACCGGCCTCGTCTGTGACAGTCAGGCAAAACGACGTCGGAGCATTGGCCGGATCGCCGCGGAACCACAGATCCACGTGCGTGGCCCCGTGGCCCGTCCAATCCTGCGCCGCGTCCAAGTCCCGCGTCGTCTCGCTGTAGAACGGCGGCTTGGAGTTGTCATAGGCCAGCGGCATCGACTGCTTGCCGCGATGGACGATGGTCCGCTCGGCGAAAGGAGCGTCCGCATGTCCAA
>JBDKUU010001074.1:0-5213 GCA_039679525.1 Phycisphaerales bacterium
TCGCGACCCAGATGGGCAATCAGGGCCAGGCCTCCGAAGAGACTCGCCTGCTGTGCGAGACGATCTGGGACGGCGCGATCGGCCAGGTGCGCGAAGTGCACGTGTGGACGGACCGGCCGCTCAATGGAATCGACAAGTGGTACTGGCCGCAGGGCGTGGACCGGCCGAAAGGGCAGGACGAGATCCCTGATACGCTCGACTGGGACCTCTGGCTCGGCCCGGCCCCGCAGCGGCCTTACGTGAAAGGCGTCTACAATCCATTCGTCTGGCGAGGCTGGTGGGATTACGGCACCGGCGCGCTGGGCGATATCGGCTGCCACAGCATGGACCCCGTGTTCCGCGCCCTGAAGCTCGGATATCCGACGAGCGTCGAAGCCACCTGTACGCTCGTCAACAACGAGACCTATCCCGTCGCCTCTCGCGTGACGTACGAATTCCCCGCCCGCGACGACCTGGCTCCCGTGACTCTGCACTGGTACGACGGCGGGATGAAGCCGCCTCGGCCGCCGGAGTTGGAAGACGGCCGCGCCTGGGACACCAACGGCAAGCTCTACGTCGGCGACAAGGGCAAGATCCTCGACTATCGAATCATCCCGGAAGTCAAGCAGAAAGACTACGGCAAGCCGCCGCAGAAGCTCGAACGTTCGATCGGCCACTACATGGAATGGGTCGTCGCCTGCAAGGGCGGCAAGCCCGCCGGCTCGAACTTCCCCGATCACGCCGGCATGTTGGCCCAGGTGGTTCTGATGGGCAACATCGCCCTGCGTCCGGCTCTGAAGAACAAGATGCTCACCACGAGACTGCTCTGGGATGCCAAAGAGTTCAAGTTCACGAATATTCCCGAAGCCAACCAGTACCTCACCAAAGAGTACCGGGAAGGCTGGGCCATCTGATTGATGAAGGATGATTGACGATTGATGATTGTCTCTCGACGGGCGCCATGTCCACGAGACGTGGACATGGCGCCCAGATCGAGTTGAGGAAGGATTGCGATGGACAATTCGATAGATAGACGCAAGTTCCTGGGCGGCGCGGCCGGCGCTGTCGCGGCGTTCACGATCGTGCCCAGCAGCGTGCTCGGCGGGGCAGGGGGGCAGCCTCCCAGCGAGAAGCTCAACCTCGCCGCCATCGGCATCGGCGGCATGGGCTCCTCCAACATCAACGCGTGCAGCACCGAGAACTTCGTCGCCCTGTGCGACGTCGACGACGGGTACGCCGGCAAGGTGTTCGACAAATTCCCCAACGCGAAGAAGTACAAAGACTTTCGCGTCATGCTGGACAAGGAAGACAAAAACATCGACGGCGTCGTCATCGCGACGCCCGACCACACGCACGGCGTAGTCGCGATGGCTTGCCTCCAGCACCGCAAGCACATCTATCTGCAAAAGCCGCTGGCGCACTCGATTTGGGAGGTGCGAAAGCTCACCGAGGCCGCCCGCGAGGCGAAGGTCCAGACGCAGATGGGCAACCAGGGCCACTCTTCCGACGAGATCCGCATGCTCAACGAGTGGATCGCCGACGGGGCAATCGGCCCGGTGCACGAGGTCTATGCCTGGACCGACCGGCCGGTCGGCGGCGACCCGTGGTCGGATTTTCCGATCATGGCCCGGCCGAAAGAGACTCCCGAAGTGCCCAAGACGATGGACTGGGATCTGTGGCTCGGGCCGGTCCAGTACCGGCCGTACCACCCGATCTACCATCCCATGTCGTGGCGCGGCTTCTGGGATTTCGGAACCGGGCCTCTGGGCGACATGGGCTGCCACATCATCGATCCGGCGTTCTGGGTGCTCAAGCTCGGCCAGCCCGCCCGGGTCGAAGCGACGACCACGCACTACCAGCCGGATGTGGCCGCGGAGACTTTCCCTCGCGCGTCGATCATCCGGTACGAATTCCCCGCGCGGGGCGATATGCCGCCGGTGAAGCTGACGTGGAGCGACGGCCGGCTGATGCCGCCGCGGCCCCGGGAGCTGGAGCCCGGCCGCAGGCTGGAAGGCAGCGGCGCCTTGTTCATCGGCGAGAAGGGCACGATCATGCACGGCTCGCACGGCGCGGGCGGCGTGCGGATTGTCCCTGAGACGAAGATGAAAGCCTACAAGCGGCCCGAGAAGACGCTGCCGCGAGTCAAGGGCGGCCAGAGCGGTCACGAGCAGGACTGGATTCGCGCCTGCAAGGATGGCAAACCCGCCAGCTCGAGCTTCGAGTACGGCGGCCCCTTGACCGAGATGGTCCTGCTGGGCGTGCTGGCCATGCGGTTCAAGGATGCGCCGCTGGAGTGGGACGCGGCCAACATGAAGGTGACGAACCTGCCGGAAGCCGACAAACTCATCCATCCGCCGTTCCGCGACGGATGGGTCCTGTGATCGATGAAGAAGGATTGTTGATTGATAATTGAGAGGGCTTTGCTGTGAGAAATGGACAGATGAATAGACGGCAGTTCCTGGGCAGCGCTGCGGCCGCAGCCGCGTTCACGATCGTGCCGCGACGCGTGTTGGCCGGGTCGGGGACGACCCCGCCCAGCGAGAAGCTCAACATCGCCTGCATCGGCATCGGAGGCCAGGGCGCCAGCGACATCCAGTCGGTCAGCAGCGAGAACATCGTCGCGCTGTGCGACGTAGATTGGGGCGAGCACACCGCGGGGACCTTCAAGGCGTTCCCCAACGCCAAGAAGTACAAGGATTTCCGCAAGATGCTCGACGCCGAGGACAAGAACATCGAAGCGGTGACGGTCTCGACGCCGGACAACATTCACGCGGTCGCGGCCATGGCGGCGATGAAGCACGGCAAACACGTGTACTGCGAGAAACCCCTGTGCCACGATGTCTATGAGGTCCGCCAGCTCACCGAGGCCGCCCGCAAGTACAAAGTCGTCACCCAGATGGGTACGCAGATCCACGGCACGGCCGAGATGAAGTTCTTCGTGGAAATCGTGCAGTCCGGCTTGATCGGCAAGATCAACAAAGAGGATCTCTGGAGCGGCAAGAACTGGGGCGGCGGCGAACGTCCGGCCGACACGCCTCCCGTCCCCGAGACGCTGGACTGGGATCTGTGGCTTGGACCCGCTCCGTATCGGCCCTATCATCCGACCTACGTCCCGGCCAACTGGCGTCGCTGGCTCGACTTCGGGACCGGCACCCTGGGCGACATGGGCTGCCACATCATCGACCCCGCCTGGTGGGCTCTCGATCTCGGTTACCCGTCGAGCATCTCGGCCCAGCCGGGCCCGTTCGGCAAAGAGACGTATCCCGAGAAGACGATCATCACCTGGGAGTTCAAGGCCAAGGGCGACAGGCCGGCCCTGACGGTGAACTGGTACGACGGCTCGAACCAGCCGCCGCGGCCGCCGGAGTTGGAGGCGTCCCGCAATCTGCCGGACCAGGGCGGCGTCTACTACGGCGAGAAGGGCACCATCGTGTACCCGCACTGCGGCGTCCCGCGGCTGATTCCGGAGACCGCGATGAAGGGCTTCAAGAAGCCGGCGGAAGTCTTCGACCGCTCTGTGGACCACTATCACGACTGGATCCGCGGCTGCAAGGGCGGCCCGAAGCCGCTATCGAACTTCGACTACGCCGGCCCGCTGACCGAGGCGATTTTGCTGGGCAACGTCGCGGCCCTGGCGGGCCAGAAGCTCGAATGGGACGGCTCGAACATGAAGGTGACGAACACGACCGCCGCCGACAAGTTCCTCCGTCGCAAGTACCGCGAGGGATGGACGCTCTAGCATTGATGATGGATGATTGATGATTGATCATTTGCGGCCCGGCTTTGTTAAGGGCCATTTGAACAGATTCGTGGAGAAGTGCCAATGAACAGGACAATGAGGTTGGGAATGATTCTGCTGGTTGCGGCGGCTTGTGTGACCGGCGCCCAGGCGAAAGAGAAATGGCGACTGGGACCCCAGGCGTACAGCTTCAATCGGTTCACGTTCGCCGAGGCGGTCGCCAAGGCCAAGCTGCTGAATCTCAAGTACATCGAGGTCTATCCGGGGCAGCGGATCAGCGCCGACATCGACGCCAAGGTGGACCACAACATGACCGCCGAGCAAAAGCAGGCTGTCAGGAAGATCCTGGCCGACGCCGGTGTCTCTCTGAGCAACTACGGCGTGACGGACCTGCCGAACGACGAGGCCGCATGCCGCAAGGTGTTCGACTTCGCCAAGGAAATGGGCATCGAGAACATCGTGGCCGAGCCGCCCGAGGAAGCGGTCCCGATGATCGACAAGCTCTGCAACGAGTACAAGATCGGCGTGGCGATTCACAACCATCCCCAGCCGTCTCACTACTGGAACTACGAGACCGTGTTGAAAGTCTGCGAGGGCCGCAGCAAATGGATCGGCGCCTGCGCCGACACCGGCCACTGGACCCGGTCGAACATCGACCCGGTCGTCGCGATCAAGGCCCTGGGCAAGGCCGGCCGGATTCGCAGCCTCCACTTCAAAGACCTCAACAAGTTCGGCCCCGATGCCCACGACGTCCCGTGGGGCACCGGCGTGAGCAAGCCCCGCGAAGTCCTGGCCGAGCTGGCGGATGAAGGCTTCGAAGGCACGTTCTCCATCGAGTATGAATACAACTGGGACAACAGCGTGCCGGAGATTCGCAAGTGCGTCGAGTGGTTCAAGAAGACCGCTGCCGAGCTGAGCACGGTCGAGGCCAAGGACGTGTTCCAGAAGGACCTGTCCAACGCCCGCATGGAGGCGAAGGGCTGGGCCTTTGACGCCGACGGCGTGCTGGCCCCGACGAGCGGCGGCCATGGCGACATCTGGACCAAAGAACGCTACGGCAACTTCGTCCTCTCGCTGGACTTCAAGGTCCCTGAGAAGGGCAACAGCGGCGTCTTCATCCGCACGGGCAACATCGACAACTGGATCAACACCGCGATGGAGATTCAGATCCACGCCACCGACGACGGCACCAAGCACGGCCAGTGCGGCGCAGTCTACGACTGCCTGTCGCCGTCGAAGGCCGCACAGAAGGCCCCCGGCGAGTGGAACCACTATGTGATCACCTGTCTCGACAACAAGGTCTACGTGAATCTCAACGGCCAGGACGTCATCGACATGGACCTCGATCAGTGGACCGAGGCCCACAAGAATCCCGACGGCACGCCGAACAAGTTCACCACGGCTTACAAGGACATGCCTCGCGAAGGCAACCTCGGCTTCCAGTATCACGGCAATCCGGTGTGGTTCAAGAACCTCAAGATCCAGTCCCTTGACT
>JBDKUU010001075.1:0-2932 GCA_039679525.1 Phycisphaerales bacterium
GCCCTCGCCTCACGGGGCGAAGACCAGGACCCGATCGACTTGGCCGTCCTCGGCGGGCTCCGGGACCCGCACATCCTCGATTCGTACAAAGTCCGCCATTTCAGCCCGTTCGACCCCGTCCACAAACGGACCGAGGCGGTTGTGCAGGGGCCGGACGGGAAGATCTTCACAGTCTCCAAGGGAGCGCCCCAGGTCATTCTCGACCTGGCGATCGACAAGGAACACGTGGAATCGGCCCTCGAAGACGCCGTCACAGCGTTCGCCGGGAAAGGCTATCGTTCTCTCGGGGTAGCTCGCGCCGACGAGGACGGCCGCTGGCGGTATCTGGGGCTGCTCCCCCTGTACGACCCGCCTCGCGAAGACTGCCGGCCCACGATCCAGGCGGCGCAGCAGATGGGCATCGACGTGAAGATGGTGACGGGCGACCAGGTGGCCATTGCCAAGGAGATCGCCCGCCAGGTGGGCCTCGGGACCGACATCCTGGACGCCCGCATTTTCGAGAACGCCAAGCATCACGAGGCCGGCCAGCTTGCGGATGCGATCGAAAAGGCGGAAGGCTTCGCCCAGGTCTTTCCGGAGCACAAATACCATATCGTGGACGTTCTCCAGCAGCGCAACCACATCGTGGCGATGACCGGCGACGGCGTCAACGATGCCCCCGCGCTGAAGAAAGCCGACGCCGGGATCGCGGTCTCGGGCGCCACCGACGCGGCCCGCAACGCAGCCGACATCGTCCTGCTGTCCCCCGGCATCTCCGTCATCATCGATGCCTTGCAGGAGAGCCGCAAGATATTCCATCGAATGACCAGCTACGCGACGTACCGGATCGCCGAGACGATTCGCGTCCTGCTCTTCATGACCTTGAGCATTCTGATCTTTCGCTTCTATCCCGTGACGGCCATCATGATCGTTCTCCTGGCGCTTCTCAATGACGGCGCAATCCTGTCGATCGCGTATGACGCGGCGCCGCTGTCGCGCAAGCCGGTGGCTTGGGACATGCATCTTGTCCTCGGCCTGGCGACCGTGCTGGGGATTGCCGGCGTGATTGCCTCCTTCGGCCTCTTCTACCTCGCTGAGAGCGTGTTCCAGATCGATCGGCAGACCATCCAGTCCCTGATCTATCTGAAGCTCTCCGTTGCGGGGCACCTGACGATCTTCATTACTCGCACCAAGGAGCCTTTCTGGTCCCATCGTCCATCCAACATCCTCCTCGGGGCCGTCATCGGCACTCAGATCGTCGCCACGCTGATCACCGTGTACGGCCTGTTCATGACGCCCATCGGCTGGAAATGGGCGGGTGTCGTCTGGGCCTACGCCATCTTCTGGTTCCTGATCAACGATCGGATCAAGCTGGCGGCGGTGCGGATTTTCGACAGGTCCCGCGTGCCTCTGCTGCTCAAGGCCATGAAGGCGCCTTCGTCGCAACAGTAGCGTTTTCGAGGAGGGACTGAAGATCCCCGGTGCAAATGGCATGAGGCCAAGCGGGCGAACCGCGGCTTTCTCCTATTCGTACTGCAGAGCCGCTTTCGGGTCGATCCGGAGCGCCCGGCGGGCGGGGACATACGTGGCCAAGAGCGACGTCGCTGTGAGCACGACCATGGTGACAACGATGCTCACGAGATCGATGGCGCTGACGCCCTCGACCGCGCTGCGGATCACCCGGGTCATGAGGAACGCCAGCAGCGTGCCGGCCAGCAGACCTACGAACGTCGATATGGCGCCCTGACGCAGAACCAGGGTCAGGATGTCCCGCCGCGTGGCGCCCAGAGCCATGCGGATGCCGATTTCAGGGGTCCGCGAAGCGACCATGTGGCTCTTGACCGCGTACAGACCCATGCCGGCCAGGAACAGGGCCATGGCGCCGAACATCACCGCCAGTCGGGCGACGACTCTCGTGAACAAGACGGTGGGATGATTGCGATGCCGGTCCGCCAGAGACGCTGCCGCGACGACCGGCAGACGAGGATCGAGCTCTTGAATGCGTGCACCGATCGTACGCACGAGCGAGGCCGCGGCTCCCGGCGCAGGACTTCTGGCCAGCAGGTGGATGGACGCCGGCATGTCGTGGCCCGTGATTGGCTCATAGATGACGGGTTGGACTTCCCCATCGCCCCACACGCTCCGCAGGCTCGGCACGATTCCGATCACTCGGCGGGCCGACCCCAACCCGCCGTACATGGCGTACTGGATGAGACAATCAAGGGCCCTGCCGTCCGGCCGGAGTCTGCGGGCCAGAAGCTCGTCGATGATCACAACTTCCTCGGCGTCCGGGACGCTGTCGAGAGGGCCAAAAGGCCGGCCTTGCAGGAGCCGAATTCCCATCGCCTCGAAGTAATCGCCGTTCACCTCGTACTGGTGAAGTTCCTTCGTCAACAGGCTGGGCGACGCCTCGTCCGCCCCGCCCGGCACATACTCGACGACCTTTGTGCAACTCCAGGGCCACCACCCCAGGTCCACAGGAGATTTACAGGACAGGCCCACTGCCTGAATCTCGGGGTCCTCCTTCAACCGCTCGGCCAACGCCTCGCAGGCTTGCCTTGCCTGGGCGATGCTGTAACCTCCCGCGTATGGCTTCACGGTGACGATCACCTTGCCGTCGAGACCAAAACCTGGTTCAGTCCCGGCGGCCTTCATCGCCGTTCGAGCCAGGAGCGTCGCGGTCATAACGAGCGCAACGGACAGGGCCATTTGGCAGAGCACCGACAGGCCGCGTGGTACGATCCATCGCCTTCTTCGCGTGGCCCCAAGCACACTTCCACCTGATTCCTTCAGATCGCTACAGAGGTCTCGCCCCGAAAGGCGCAGGGCCGGTCTCAGGCCGAAGAGCATGGTGGCAATCAGGCAGAAACCCAAGGTGGCCGCCAGGACACGAACGTCGATCGCGATTCCAGAGGCGACGGCTTCCTCCAACTGCATGGGAAGCTGGCCCATC
>JBDKUU010001076.1:0-5480 GCA_039679525.1 Phycisphaerales bacterium
ATCTTCTGCGGCGAAGCCTGTTTCGACTTGGGCAGCACGATTCGCAGGATGCCGTTCTTCATCACGGCGTCGATGTGGTCGGCGTCAATGTCGCCGGTGATGCGGAACGTCCGCTCGTAGTCGCCCGTTTCTTACTCGGAATACGCGAGCTGATGCCCGTCGATTGCGGCCTTGTCGACATGTCCGGCGATGCGAAGCTCGCCCGCCTCCAGGCTCACGTCCGCCGCGTCCCGGCTGACGCCCGGCATCTCCGCGATGACGATCATCTCGTTTTCCCGCTCGTAGATGTCCGTGCACGGGATGAAGGTCGCCTGGGCCCGCGTCGCCTCCACCTGACTGCCCTGCGAAGCCTCCTGTTTCTGGGAAATGCTGGTTTCGGGGTTCATTGCTCGCCTCCTTCCTGCGTCGACCGGACCTGCACCTTTCGCGGCTTGCTCGCCTCGGATCGTGGGAGCGTGAGCTTCAGCGTGCCGTTCTCCAGCTTGGCGTTGACTCTGTCGCGGTCCACCTCGAACGGCAGCCGCAGACTCCGCGTGAACCCTTCGCGGATGCATTCCTCACGATGGACCATTTCGCCTTCGGGCTTCCGCTCCCTGTGGGCGCTGCGAATCGTGAGCGTCCTCTCGTGGATGGAAATGTCCAGATCGCCCGGCTCCAGGCCGGGAAGCTCGGCCGTCACCACGATGTCGTCGGCCGCGGTCCAGATATTGACGGGCGGGTGCTCCGCACGGGTCGGATACAAATCGCCGAAGATGCGGGTCATCGCCCGCTCGAACTCGTCGAAGTCCGGCCAGAGACTTCGCTCCCACGTGGGTCGTCGCCAGAGTTGAATCGCCATCGTGCCCCCCTTTGAAAACAAGATCGGCAACTCGATCGTGCCCGCCCCTGCGGCAAGGCACACACGGTCTATGCTAGGCCAGTCACTCTGCGCAGGGGATGGGAGACTGCCCGATTCCCGGTGAGGAAATGACGCAGGCCTCGGCGATCAGGGCGCGATCAGGCGATAGCTGACAAACGCCACGGACCGGCTGTCGGGCGACCATGAAGGCACGTTGATCGTGCCCTGGCCGCCGAAGAGCCTGGCCAGGATTCGCGGCTTGCCGCCGGGCAGATCCATGATCCGCAGACAAACGTCCTTGTTCGCCGGATGGCCCTGGACGCTCTTGTCGAACGAGAGAAAGACCAGCAGCTTGCCGTCGGGCGACGGATGCGCGAACCAGTCGGCGTAGTCCTCGCCGCTCGTCATGAGCTCCTGCTGCGAGCCGTCGGCGTTCATCCGCCAGATCTTCATCAGGCCGGATCGCTCGGAATTGAAGTAGATCGTGCGGCCGTCCGGCGAGTAATCGGGCCCGTCGTCCAACCCCGGCGCGTCGGTCAATCGCTGCTCGGTCCCGCCCTCGACCGGGATCGTGTAGATGTCGTAGTTGCCGCCGCGGGCCGCGCAGTAGGCGAGCGTCTTGCCGTCGGGCGACCAGCCGTGCCAATAGGATGGGGCCAGAGGTGTCACCAGTCGTGGCGTCCCTCCGCCGCTCGGGAGCACGTAGATCCGCGAGTCGCCCTCCGTCTGATCGCTGATCGCCAGCCATTTGCCGTCGGGCGAGAAGCCGTGGTCGTTGTTGCATCGAGTGAACTTCCCCGTGTCCAACTGCTTCGGCTCGCCGCCGGCGACCGGGATCGTGAAGAGCCGGCCGCTGCCGTTGAAGAGCAGATAGCCGCCGTCGCGGGACCAGTTCGGAGCCTCGAAATGGCGTTGGGCCCGATGGACGATTCGACGCTCGCCCGTCTGGACGGACAGGACCTCCAGCGTGCTCTCGACGACCCGATCCCCGGCCTTGACCTTGCCGGCGGACTTGAAGTCGACATTCGAGAAGACCGCGGTTTCGCTCACGGAGTCGTCGTGCGAGCACACGATCAACCCCGCGTACACAGGGTCCGCCAGCATTACGGACACCGAGCCCACCGGCTCCCACGTCTTGCCGTCATGACTGACCGACAAGCTGAAGACATCGCCGTTTCGGTCCAGGCGAATCATCGCGGGAGCACGAACGGGCGACTGGATCTCCTCCGTGGGGCCGCCCTGGACCTTGCGGTATTGCAGGCTGGTCAAGCCGTCGCCATGCACGACCGCGTCAACGTAGGGAGAGCCCGCGTCGAGGTTCTGGCGAATCATCCAGCCGGCCTTGCGATGGGCGTTCTTGCCTTCGCCCTTCCAGCGAATGGCCGTAGTCAGGGACGCGTCGCCGTCGAGCTTGCGACGGAGGAACTGAAATGCGTCTTGCGTCCCCCAGATGTTCGCCCCGCTGCCTGTGATGGAGTACTCGCCCTTCGCGGAGTCGAATGCGACCGCACCGGCCTGTCCCACCGAGCCGACGTCGCCCGCCTCCTCGAAGATCCCCAGCGTCCCGGCCTGTGTACCCACGATAGCCACGCTCAACACCACGGCAAAAACGACAGATTCCATCGACGCGCTCCCGCCCGTTCGATCATCGGGCAATCTCGGTGATCTGAATGTCCTTGTACCACGCCTCGCTCGCCGGGCCCGCGTGAATCTGCAGGCCGATCAGCCCCGCCTGCTCGATCGACTCGTCGGGCTCGGCGTAGTCCACGGTCTGCACGCCGTTGAGCCACAACTGAATCCGCCGGCCCTCGCAGCGAATCACGTACTGATTCCAGTCGCCGGGCTTGAGCGTCTTCTGTACGACGTCGGCCCCGGCCTGCGCCAGGACCTTGTTCCGCCGCGATTCGTCGTACAGACAGCCCCAGTACTGCTGGCCCATGTCGGCCTGGTACCCGCTCATCTCGTTGTGATTCGGGATGCGACGGCTGCGGATCTGAATCCCGGCGTTCGCCTGGGCCGGATCGCCGAGCAACTTGACCTTCAGCCGCAGCTCGAAATCCGTGTAGGCCTTCGTCGTGCACAGAAACTCGTTGCGAGGAGCGGCCTTCTCCAGACTGCCCGCCACGATCGCGCCGTCCTCGACGCGGAACCAATCGAGATTGCCCTCCCAGCCGGCGAGCGTTTTGCCGTCGAACAACGCGTTCGTAGTGACGCCGCCAGGCGTTATCTTCTCCGCACTCGCCTTCGCAGCGCCGGTCTGCAAGAACAGATGCACGCCCTTCTTGTTCGCGGTGACGATGTCCATCAGCCCGTCGCCGTTGATGTCCACGACCTCGAACTGCGTGCCGATGCCGGAGTCGCTGTCGATCACGTGCTGGATGAACCTGGCCTTGCCCTTCTCGGGCCGCTGGATCTCGAACCACACCAGCAGCGCCGGCTCGAACGCACCGGGGTCTTTGCCGCAATGGGCGAAGTACCGCTTGCCCGTGACGAAGTCCGTGATGCCGTCGCGATTGATGTCGGCCAGGCGAATCGCGTGGGTCTGCGAGAACGTCTTGCAGATCTCCTGCATGTGGAACTTCTCGCCGCCGGAGCCGGGCAGTTGCTCGAACCACCAGATGCCGTAGTCGTGGGCCGAGCTGGTCAGGACGTCGTTGAGCCCGTCGCCGTTGATGTCGAAGACGACCATGTCCGCGCAGGGCGGGCCGAAATCGACGGCGTGGAACCGCCACTGCTCCTGCGTGCGATCCGCCGGGGCCTCCCACCAGCCCTTGGTCACGATCACGTCGTTGCGACCGTCGCCGTTGATGTCGCCGACGCCCAGGCCGTGGTCGTACCGCTCGCTGCCGGGGGCCTTCGGGCCCGCGATCGTGTGCATGACCCACTCCTTGGACGGATCCTCGGGGACGCTGAACCACGCCATGTACCCGTCCGGCTGGACGCCCCAGACGGCCACGGGTTTGCCGTCGCCCAGCAGGTCCGCAAAGAGCGGCGTCTCGTTGCACGCGCTGCGGCTGCCCTGGTGGACCTTCCACTGGCCGGGCTTATTCTGCGGGTTCTCATACCACAGGGACGGCTCGCCCATCATCGTCGTGATGATCGAGTCGATCCAGCCGTCGCGATTGACGTCGGCGGAGTAGTTCGCAAACGTCTTGCTATAGCCGGTCGAGCCGTCGTACGTGCCGGCGGGCAGCATCTCATTCATCTTCCAGTCGGGAGCCGCATACCACACCTCCCCGGCCATGATGTCCAGCTTCCCGTCCCGGTTGATGTCCCCAACCCCCACGCCCTCCGACCGAAACGTCTTGTCGAGAACGATCTTCGTGAACTGCACCGGCGCGGCTCCAACAACGGCCCCAACCGCCAGGCCAAGAATCATCGCGAGCAAGAATAGTCTTCTGTGGGCAAACGTCGACATGAGGAACACCTCCTACTGACAACTGCTGCACGCCAAACAACACGATCAAACGTCACGGTCACCATCATGGCCGCCGCCCCGCAAGGAGTCAAGAGAGAAGCCACGTCAACGAGTAGTGCAGGCTGCAGACCGGAGGCTTTAGGCTGAAAGCGCCTCGGCCTGCGGTCTCGGGTCTACTGCCTTCTTCTTCCCTTGCCCATTTGCGATACTCGATGAAGCCACGACAAAGCGGTTATCGGTCCCTGTACGTTGGCCGACACCGCCTAGCGGGTGGCAACTGTTGAGTGCCCCGGCGAAATATGCGGGCTTCACCTCATGCCCCTCCGCTTGGCTCACTGACGTCCGTGGAATTTCCCTAAAGTCGCACTGGATTTGTTCCGACAGACACATGCAGTCTGAGAAGCGATAGGGAGACCAGGATTATCAACGGGAGGGCTAATATGGGTTACCTGTTCGGACTGGTTGTAGTTGTCCAGACCATTCTCCATTACGTCGGGTGGCTCGGCATAGTATTGGGCATCATCGCGATCGTTTGTGGTAACAGCGAGCGTGGCACTGAGCTCCTGGTTGGCGGCTTCTCTTTCCTTGTTGTCAAGTATTTGCTCGGCTTTCTCTTCGTTGGCGTGGGGCTGCGGATCGCAGGACCGAAGACTGGCGAAGACAAGGTGGAGTGATAGGCGAGGGGCCTCGGGAAGCCGCTCAGAACGTTGCAGGCTCACTCGCACAACCCCGACTAAGGTAATCACGGCTGCAGGGACTGGTTCAAGTCTCAGGTGAGTCGTACTGTTCTCGGTTCAACCGCTGGACCTCCCGACAACAATAGGGAGACGGTCCCATGAGATACACACACGAGGAAGAATTCATCGCGTCTGGACGAGGAAAGTGGTCGCAACAAGGTGTTCCACATCGCGGCTGGACTTGCGTGTATACTGAGGATTTGGGCGAACCTCGACTGGACTGCGAGATGTGTGAATCACAGACAATCCGCTATGTCCATTACATGAGGCATCCGGACTACCCCGCGATTCTTCGCGTTGGGTGCATCTGCGCGGGACATATGGAAGAGAACCTCGCGGCCGCACGTATCCGGGAATCTGCGATGCAGAAGCGTCACAGAAAGCGTCAGCGTTGGACATCCCGAAAGTGGAACACCTCACAGAGAGGTAATCCTTGGATCAGGGCAGATGGCTATAGAGTGACCGTGTATAGACGAACCAACGCTTG
>JBDKUU010001077.1:0-5109 GCA_039679525.1 Phycisphaerales bacterium
TCGCGAATCATCACGCCGCCCTTGGCCCACGTGTTGGAGCCGGGCCCGATGCCGGTCACTCGGGCGACCAGGCTGCCGTCGCCGTCGAGGATCTTCAAGGCATAGGTGAACTGGTCGGAGTTGCCCCAGATGTCCGCGCCCGCGCCGGCGAGGCTCATCTTGCCGCCGGTCTCGGTGACGGGTACGGTGGCTATCGCCGGATAGCCCCGCGTCCAGACGCACAACGCATTCGCGCCGGACCCGGTGCAGTTCTGGGCCGTATTGAAGGCCAGCGTCGCTTCGCTGATGAACGGCGACTTGCTGTTGTCGAAGGCCAGAGGCATCGACTGCTTGCCGGCGTGGACGATGGTCTGCTCGGCAAACGGGGCCGTCATGTAGCCGACCTGCGAACCGCCCAGAGCGGTGTCGGCAACGCCGTCGAGCCAGGATTCATAGATCCGGCTGCCCTCGTCGTCGATGTAGCCCTCGAAATCGTCGAGCGGCGCGAACTCCTGGGCGGTGAAGCTCCAAACGTCGCCCGCATACGTGCCGGCGGCGCCGACTTCATCGACCTTCCAGAAGTACTTCGTGCCGAAGGTCATGGCGGCCGGCGCGTAGCTGTGCTCGGTCACCGTGGCGGCCGAAACAGTGCCCGCGGCGACGGCGTCGCTGTCGGTTCCGAAGAACACCTGGTGCGAAGTGGCCTCACGGCCGGGCCGCCAGTTCAGCGAGCCGGCCAGGCTGAAACCGGTACCGGCGTCGGCGGGCTGAGGCTCCCGCGCCTGCACCGGCACCTGGTAGAATCGCACCTCGCTCAGGCACACCTGCTGGGTGACCCCGCCCCAGTTGCTCTTGATGTTCAGCCTGACGTACTTGGCCATGACGCCCTTGAGATCGACGATCGTGTTGGCCGTGTAGGCGGGGTCGCCCGGGGCCTGGGCGAACTGGGACGACTCCTCCAACGCGGTCCACGTGGTCCCGTCCGTCGAGTACTCGATCACGACGTCCTTGACTCCAAAGCCGACGAACATTTCCACGATTTGGTTGGCGTTCCAAACCCACAGTTCGTGCAGCTTGTAGACTTTGTCGAACTCATACTGAATCCACTGGGGCTTGGCGGTGCCGCTGAGCCACATCTGCGTCACTTCGGCGCTGTGTTGGTCGGAGGCGTTGAGCCCGGAGCCGTTGACGGTATTGATCGGCCCGGTGTCGGCCCGGCTGCTGCTGGAGGCGGTGGCCGTCACGCCGGCGATCGGATAGGCGAAGGGCTCCGCCGTGAAGCTCCAGATCTCGCCTTTGAAGATTGTGTTGTCGGGGGCCGCATTGACCTCGTCGACCCGCCAGTAGTAGGTCTTTCCGAACTCGAAGAGTCCTTCCCCATCGTAGCTCGGGCCCGGCAGATCCCGGCCGGCGAGCAACCCCTTCGGATCGCTTCGATCGGCGTCGTTGACGTCCGCCGGACTTGTGCCGATGTAGACATCGTGCGTGGCGGCGTAGGCGCCCGCCATCCAGCTCAGAACCGCGTCCTGGGGCACATCGGCCGCCGCGTCCTCGGGGACGGGATTCTGGGCGAGGGACTTGTCGACCAGCCCCTCCATGATCTTGAGGATTTCGGCCGGGGTCAGGGCGTTGTTATAGATCTGCACATCGTCCATCAGGCCGTGGAGCCGGCGACCGGTGGACCCGGAGTTCTCGCCGATGTAGAGATCATAGCTGCTGCTGTCGCCGATCTGCCCGCTGTAGGTCTGCCGGGCGTCTTCCTTTCCATCGATGTAGATGATGGCGGTGGCCCCGTCGTAGGTCCCGCAATAGTGGTGCCACTGGTTGTCGGTGACGATGGTCGGGGCATTGAAGTAGTTGCTTCCCGTGATGCCCAGGTGGGTGCCGTTGCCGGTGCCGTCGCCCCGGCTGGACCGGTAGGCCGCGTCGCTCTTGGCGAGGAACGCCTCCCAGGTGTTCGTGAACGCCTGGACCTTGAACCAGAACGAGATCGTGATCTGGTCCCGGATGTTCAGCGACGCCGACCGGCCGCAGTTGATGTACGTGTTGCCGTCGAACTGAAACGCGCCTCCGATCTTGCCCGCAACCCACTGCGGGTTGCCGACAATCGTGCCGTTGTTGCCCTGCCCGCTGGAGTCGGCGGCGACACTCCCGCTGGTTTCATCGAAGGTCCACCAGCCGACGAGATCGGCGGACGCCGACCAGGCCGGTCCCAGACACAAAATACAGAACATCGCAAAAATCGGCTTACTCAACATTGTCGTCCTCCTTCACTCGAATGGTACATCAATGCTGTCACGCCACACGCGTGCGCCAGAAATGCTTGCTGCTCTGCGGTTGTGAAAGATCTGAGAAAGAACGTGTGTCTGAAAGCTCAACGATGCTTGCGATCGGGCCGATTCTTCCACAAAACGGGACCGACTCGCTTACGGCCCACTGGAAGCCCCAGCCATGCCACTGGTGTCATTCTACAAGAGGAAGTGACTCAGAATCAACCAAAATCTGTCATCCGGGTGCGATCAGACGCTCTGGCGGACCGAAGACACCCGGGCAAATGAGAGAGGTTCCCGCTCCGCGAGGCTGATTGCAGGTCCGAAGCGGGCCTGCCTGGGGAGTTTACCGCTCTGGGTCTCCAGCGAAGTATGGGAGCGAAACGCTCCCGTCAAGGGCGTGCGCAGCACCCCTTTGTGCTGGTGGCTTCAAAGCGAAAAACTCCCGCCGCCCCACCGCGCACTCTCGGAGCCGGGCAGCCGATCTGTCGAGGTCCCCGGAGGACTTCAGCCTCCGAGTCGTCGCGTCGCGCCATGCCTGACGCGTCAAAGACAACGGGGCCCCTGCCACGTGGACAGGGGCCCCGCTTGGAGGTTCCGATACGCTACCGATCCATTGGGAACGCAGACTCAGAACGGTTTGGCCACCGGCTGCGTCTGACCCATCACAAACATGATTTCCTCCTGAGACAAGGCGCGGTTGTAGACACGCATGTCGTCCAACGCGCCCAGCCAGAAGTAGCTCGTGGCGGATTCACCACAACCCAGCTTGAACGAAGCCGTCGAGGCGCCGAGCACGGCCGTCGTGGCCAACTCCCGGTCCAGGTTCCCATAGACGTAAGTCCGGATGAACTTCCCCTTGGAGTAGACGCCGGCCACGTGATACCAGACGTCCTGCTGCAGCACGGCTCCCCCGGCCGTATCCCGGTTCAGGGTGGCCGCATTGGCGGATGTACGGATCTCGAGCTCAAGCTTGTTGTTGGTGTAGAGACCCATCTTGTAGCCGCCGGTGGTGCCGTCCTGATTGGCCACGATCTTGCGATCCGCGGCCGTGAAACCCATCCGGATCCAGCCCGTGATGGTGATCGCGTCGGTCAGATTCAGGCTCGCGCCTTTGCCGCAATCGATAAAGGTCTGGCCGTTCTGGAAGTCCATCGCCTGACCGACCATGCCGGGGACCCAGTTCGCGACCCCGCCGGTGACGGTTCCGTTGTTGCCCTTGCCCGACGTGTCGCTGGCGTTGCCGTCCAGGGTCCAGAGTCCCACCAGATTGGCCTTGCCCGGGTCGACGGGGGTGACGAACTCGGGGGCCTTCGGATACAGCCGGATGTCGTCGATGTACAGAATGCCCTTGGCGCCGGCGCCCTCGATGCCGATCTTGAGGGAACGAACGCTGCTGACGTTGCCTGCGGTGGACAGATCGACGTTCCAAGCCTGCCACATGCCGCGAGTCAGATCCGCCGCGGCTCCATTGTAGGCCACCTTGGTGTTGTTGATCTTGAGGTACAGTTGCCCGGTGTTGCCGGCGGCCCCTGCGAAATAGATCGCGAGGCTCTTGACGCCGCGGGCAGACCAGTTCTGGGCCGAATCGAAGGCCAGTTCGGCTTCGGAGAAGGCGAACTGGCTGTTGTCGTACTTCAGAGGCATGGACTGCCTTCCGCCGTGGACGATCGTCGCCTCGGCGAACGGAGCTGAATCGTAGCCGACCTGCGAACCGCTGGCCCCGCTGGTGATGCCGTCGATCCAGGATTCATAGATCCGGCTGCCTTCGTCGTCGGTGTAGGCATCGAAGTCGTCGATGACCAGATACTTCTCCGTCGTGAAACTCCAGACGTCGCCTTCGTACGTGCCAGCATCGCCGATCTCGTCGACTCTCCAGAAATACGTCGTGTCGAGGTTCATGGCAGACGGGGTGAAGCTGGGCTCGGTCACGGTGCCGGCCGCAGCCACCGCAGCGCTGTCGGCGTCGAAGAACACTTTGTGCGAAACAGCATCGCGGCCGGGCCGCCATTCCATCGAGGCGGTCAGGGCGACGTTCGTCGCGGCATCGGCCGGCACGGGCTGGAAGGCCTGGAACGGCACGTAGAAGAACCGCACTTCGGCGATGCTCACCTGCTTGGCCACGCCGCCCCAGTTGCTGTCGATGTTCAGCTTGACGTACTTGGCGTTGACGCCGCCGAAATCGACGACCGTGTTGGCCGTATAGGTCGGCAGGCCGCTGGCCCGGGCGAACTCGGGAACGCCTTCCAGCGTGGTCCAGGTCGCGCCGTCGGTGGAGTACTCGATGGCGACGTTCCTGGCGCCGAAGCCGACGAACCCTTCGATGACCTGGTTGGCGTTCCAGACCCACAGCTCGTCGATCGCGTAGACCTTGTCGAACTCGTACTGAATCCACTTCGGCGACGCCTCGTTGCTCATCCACATCTGCGTCAATTCGACGGAGTGCTGGTCGGAGGCGTCGAGGCCGGAGCCGTTGACGGTGTTCTGCGGGCCGGTGTCCTGCCGGCTGTTGCCGGAGGCGGTCGCGGTGATGTTCTTGATCGGATAGGCGAACGGCTCGACTGTGAAATTCCAAACCTCGCCCTTGAACACCGTGTTGTCGGGAGCCGCGTTGACCTCGTCGACTCGCCAGTAGTAGGTCTTGCCGTACTCCAGCAGACCCTCGGGGTCGAAGGCGGTCTCGGCGCTGCCCTGGCTGACCAGCAAGGGGCTGGCCGCGTCGGCGTTGGCGACCTCATCGGCCGACGTGCCGAAGTACACGTTGTGGCTCGCGGCATAGTCGGTGCCCGTCCAGCCGAGGACGACGTCGCGGGAGATGTCCGTCGCGCCGTCGGTGGGAATGGGCTCGATGGCCGTCGTG
>JBDKUU010001078.1:0-6910 GCA_039679525.1 Phycisphaerales bacterium
CGGACAGTCCCTCGCTGCACTCTTTCGAGAATGCCATCACGATCGAGGCCTGGATCAAAGCCACGTCCTTCGCCTCTGAGAACGGCCTCATCATCTGCGTGATGCGCAAGGACATCTCGGAAGGAGGCGAGGATTTCCTGCTGCGGTTCCGCTCCGTCGACGGGCAGCCCTGCATGGAGATGAGCCCGGGCTTCGATGTCGGGCTGGTGCGAGCCGAATACGATTTTGAGCCTGGAAAGTGGTTTCACCTCGCAGCCACCTACGACGGCGGCACGATCGTCGCCTACGCCAATGGGGAGAGAATTGGCGACCAGGCCGCCTCGGGCAAAATGGCCATCGACAAGGCGGATCTGTTCATCGGCAAAGGCGATCCGGAATTCAGCGGCGGCGAATACTTCAATGGCGAGATCGACGAGGTCCGCCTCTGGAACGTCGCACGCTCGGAGCAGGAGATCCGGAAAACGATGAACGGCCGACTGACCGGTCAGGAGCAAGGTCTCGTGGCGTACTGGAACTTCGATGACGGCATGACCAACGACCTGACCGCCAACGGCAACCACGCGGCGTCTCCCCTGGTGGCGGAATCCTCGTGGCCCGACCCGAAGACCGCCGCGGAGTCGGCCCCCAAGCCAAGTACGACGCAGGCTCAAGCGGCGCCCGGCGAGACGGGCCGCGAGCGGGCCCGCGACCGTGTCGTTCATGTCGAGGAGGGCATCGTTCGCGACATTCCCAAGGTCGCCCGGCTGTGCGAGGGGATGAGCATCAAGAAAGAGAACGTCGATATCGGCGACTGCAAGCTGTACTGCGAGCAGGAAGGCCAGGGCACGCCGCTGGTTCTCCTGCACGGCGGCCCCGGCGCGACCCACCACTACTTCCACCCGTTCTTCTCCCGAGCCTCCGGCTTCGCCCGCGTCGTCTATTACGATCAGCGGGGCTGCGGACTGTCCGATTTCGAGCCGGGCAAGGGCTATTGCCTGGATCAGGCGGTGGACGATCTCGACGCCCTGCGCCGGGCCCTCGGCGTGGACAAGTGGGTCGTGCTGGGCCATTCCTACGGCGGCCTCCTGGCCCAGTGCTACGCCATGAAGTACCCGGAGCACGTCAAGGGCCTTGTGCTGCTCTGCGCCTCCACCGGCCTTCACGGCCCATCGATGCCTTCGCGAGAGCGGGAATTCATCTCGCAGCAAGAGCGGGACAAAATGGGCGAGATCCGTAAGACCTCCGGCCTGTCCACCGCGCAGCTCATCTACAACAATTTTCTCAACGGCGACTGGAAGCGGCAGTCCTACTACAAGCCCACGCCGGAACGGATCGCGCAGATCGCCTCGTTCGAATGGGTCCAGGACGGGAACTTCAACTCGGTCATGAGCCAGTCGTCGAACGCCGTGGACCTCGCAGGCGCGTTCGCCCAGTGCCCCATCCCGACGCTGATCCTCGAAGGCGCGTGGGACATGTCGTGGAACACGGACAAACCCCGGCGATTTGCCGAGAATCACCCCAACGCCCAGCTCGTCATGTTCGGCGAGTCCGGCCACAGCCCTTTCGAAGATGAGCCCGCGCGGTTCTTCGGCGTCATCAAGGACTTCATGACGAACCTGCGAGAGACTCCCGCCCTGCAATTGCAGTATTGGAAAGAGAGCCTGGCGACCCGCGGCGAAAACCCCGCCATCCTGGTGGCCAACCTCGGGTGGGGACGCAAATCGAACCAGCAGATCGCGTCGAAGTACGACCGGGCGTGGCTGAGTCAAATCAACGACGAGGGCACATGGCTCAAGATCGGCTTCGCCCTTTACGACGCGAAACGCTACGACGACGCCTTGGCCGCCTTCGAAAAGATGCAGGAAAAAGCGGGCGACAATCCGCGAGGGCGAATGATGGCGATCCTGTGGCAGGGGCACATGCTCGACCTCTTGGGTAAACGGGACGCGGCGATCGCCAAGTACCGGGCCGTCGCCGACATGAACATGGACGATTTCGAGCAGCGTCACGATCAGTTCGGCTTGGCCTACAAGCCAAGCTCCTACGCCAAGGAGAGAATGACCACGCCCTTCGTCCGCCTGGAGAATCGTGACGACGACTGAGACAAGACCTGAGGAGGAGAAAAGGGGACAGAGGAGAAAAGGGGACATTCTGCTTTTTGGATCCCGGACCTCGCCTGGATCGATAGGAGGTGGAAAAGTAGAATGTCCCCTTTTCCATGCCGGCCGCTCTCATTCGATTGATGAACCGCCTCCCGAATGGTAGAATGGGTTCCGTACCGGCGCCTTCGCGCGCACACCTGTGAGATAGGTGCGGGGGCCCACGACTCGGATTGGAAGGGTTGCTCATATGTTGGGTCGGACTGCCTGGTCGTTCTCTGTTTTGTTGTGCCTGCTGGGCCTGGCCGCTTCGGCGACCGCGGCAATCACCATCAACGGCGTCATGGACAAAGAGATCTACGCCAATCGCGTCGCGTTCACGATCCAATCGGAAGCGGGTTTCGTGTACACCGCCCTGCTCAACGGCAATTCCGTCGCCGTCGGGACATCCGTCACGGTCGCCGAGCCGAATTACTATGAGTTGGACGTGCATCGCCGCAACTCGGCGTCGGGGGCCGAAGAGGGCCGGACCCTTCAGTTCATCATCCGGGCCGCCGAACGGCGCGACTCCGAATGGGGCCTGCCCCCCTGGACGCCCTACCCTGCCGTCGATTCGGCAGCCGCGGAATTCGCGGGCGGTCGGCTCGTGATCGTCGCGCCCGCTCAGTATCCCATGGGGCTCGAAATTCCGGTCGTCGCAAGAGTTGAAGACCCGTCCGGCCGGCGTATGGGAGTCAATGGCGCGGTCACCGCCGCCGGCTTCGAAAACTGCCCGCTGCGGCTGCTTCGCGGCGTGGGATCGGTCTTTCTGCCGGCCGCGACGCGATCGGGCGACCTGTCCTACGCGGCTCGGATTCATTCCCTCGCGACGGACAAGACGATCGCGATCGAATCGTCCACCGCGTGGCAGACGCTCTCCGGCGACATTACGACCTCCACCGATTGGGGCTCCAATGCGAGGGTTCGCATCACGGGAGACTCGCGCGTCGCCCCCGGGGCCGTGCTGACCATCGGCGGCGGCAGCGTGATCCTGGTCGAGCCGGGCGTCGATATCAAGGTCGAAGGCGGCATCGTGGTGAAGGGCTCCTTGGAGAGCCCCGTCGTGTTCACCGGCCCGGATCGAAAGATCGCCTGGGGCGGGTTCGTCTTCGACGCGAGCACGTCGCGAGGCGAATTCACCGGCGCGATCTTCAGCGGCAGCGGGGCCGACGACGACTGGTTCGACGACAATCCCGGCCACGGCCACAGCCACCGCAGCGAGCAGCCCCTGCTGTACGTGGGCAACGGCGCCAGGGCGACCCTGACCGACTGCTTCCTCGTCGAGAATCACGGCCAGGGCGGCCACGGCGAGAGCGGCTATCTCACCATGACGCGGTGCCTCATCCAGAAGTGCATCTCCGCCGGCCAGTACAACGGCGGCGCCGCGACACTGATGGACTGCGCCCTGATCGAATTCCCCGCCGAGAACGCCCCCTTCGCCGACGACGACAACGATGGCCTGTACCTCACCGGCGGAGCTCATTCGCTGACGAATTGCCTCATCGGCTGGGCGCTCGACGACGGCGTCGACGCCGGCTCGGGCTCGGCCGGCTCCGTGGATGTCCGCCATTGCTGGTTCGAATCGACCTATCACGAGGGGATGGCGTGGTCGGAGTCCCGAACCGCCACAGTCACGGACACGGTCGCGATCAACTGCGGCCAGGGAATCGAATGCGGCTTCAGCTCCCCCAAGGTCAACGCCGTTCATTGTCTCAGCACGGCCAACCTCATCGGCGCCCGCTTCGGCGACAATTACGATTGGGACTATGATGGTTTCCTGACCGTCAGCGACTCGCTGCTTCTGTTCAATATGCGTAACATCTGGGGCCGGGCGTGGGACGACTGGACGGTTCACGTCGATCAAATGGATCTACAGGGCAACTATGTCAGCAAGCCCGACGTCGACTTCCCCGAGAACCGGCTCTGGGACCCGCAGGTCGATCCCAACCAGGCGGACGAGCTGGCGGCGTTTCTGCCGACCGACGCGAACGTCGTCGGAATCGCCCTGGCGGTGGCCGCCGACACAGTCAATCTGACTTCGCTCTCCAAGGGGGTCCCCGTCCGCCTGAGCAGCTTCACCACGAATCCGGTCTCCGTGGACTACACGATCGATTCCGGGACAGGAACGCCGACCGGCGGCACTCTGCATTTCGTCCCCGGCCAGACCGTCCGGCTCATCCCGATCCCCGCCGACGAGAGCGTCTGCACCGTCGTCGTGACGCTGAGCAACCCCGTCAACGCCGAATTCACCGGACGTCAGTCCGTCGCCCTGCGGGGCCAGTGCCGTGCCACCGATCCGCTCATTCGCCAGGGCGACGCGTGGCAGTACTTCAAGGGCACGCAGCAGCCCCCCGCCGGCTGGAATTCGATCCTGTTCGACGACAGCACGTGGTTTTCCGGCTCCACGCCCATCGGCTACGAGCACGACACGGGCTACGAGACCGTCATCGCCACAGACCTGGCCGACATGCGGGGCAAGTACCTCAGCATCTACGCCCGCCGGGAGTTCACGATCGAGAACCCCGCCAAGGTCACAGCCCTGACCTTCACGATGGACTATGACGATGGCTACGTCGCCTATCTCAACGGCGTCGAAGTCGCGGCCGTATCGGCCCCTGCCTCGCGGGCCTGGAATCAGCCCGCCACAGCCAGCCACGAGGCCTGTTGCGGCACGATCTCGCCGACCGGCCCCTGCCCGCCTGAGGCCGTCGACCTGAGCGATCACATCAAGGACCTCCTCCCGGGCGTCAACGTCCTGGCCGTCCAGGTCCACAACCAGTCCCTCTCCAGTTCCGACTTCGTCTTCATCCCGGAGCTATTCATCGCAGTCACCCCGTAGCACGGATACAATCGGCACGAATCGTTTTTCGTGGAATCGCCAAGAGCCTCGTTCGTCTTGATTAGGACGACAGGTTCAGGAGCTCCGTTGAACGACCGTGCGGACGACAGCTTGTTTCTCGCATGCCGGCGAGGCGACAAGGCCGCGTACTCGACGCTGGCCCAGAGGCACTACAGGCGTGTTTTCGGCCTGTGTCTGGGCATACTGGCGAATGTGCACGACGCCGAGGACGTCGCCCAGGAAGCTCTGCTCAAGGGGTTTCAGAGCGTCCACCGACTGGCCCGGCCGGAACGGTTTGAGCCCTGGATTCTTCGAATTGCGAAGAATCTGTGCCTCGATCTGCTCCGGCGGCGGAAACGGGCGAAGAAGCTGCCCATCGAGCCGGAGCCGACGATCGGCGAGGACAGGTACGAGAACCACGACCTCGAAAGGGCCGTGGCCCGGCTGCCGCAGGAACTTCGTTTGCCCCTGGTCCTGTTCTACTTCGAGCACAGGAACGCCGGGAGCATCGCCGGGACGCTGGGCATCTCGCAGTCGCTGGTGTACGAGCGACTCCGGACGGCTCGGGAGGAGTTGCACAGGCTGCTGATCGAAAGGGGTACCCATGAACGATAACTGCCATGGATTCAGAGGTCGGATCGCGGACCTCGTCGCGGGCGTCTTGCCGGAGTCGGACCGCCGGGAGCTTCAGAAGCATCTGAGCGACTGTGCCTCCTGCCGGGACTACATGCAGGCTCTGGAACGGGAAGACGCCTCGCTGGCGGAGTACTTCGCCGAGATCGATGAGGATATGGCAGTTCGTCAAGAGCGCGCGCTCCAAATGATCGAGTGTTTCCACACGAACGAACGAACAAACACCATTTGGAGAAGAATCATGAAGAGTCGTTACAGCAAATTGGCCACAGCCGCGGCGATCCTCGTGCCGGCCGCCGTCGCGTTGATCGTCCTCGACGGATCGATGTCGCCGGCCTACGCCATCACGGACCTGGCGCGACAATTCGAGCAGGCCCGCACCATCCACGTGCGGGGCTGGCATTACTTCCCGGAATTCACGATGCCGGACGGCAACGCGGTCCCGCCGTCGCCGATTGACAACTGGACCGACGTGGTGAACGCCCGCTCCCGGTTCACCACAACCATGTTGACCAGCGGCGCCGATGGCGTCAAGGTGCATGTAAGCGAAGTCGTCCGCGATGGTCCGTCCTGGATGCGGATCGACCACGGCGACAGGAAGGCGGCCACGTACTTTCGCATGAGCGGATATCAACAGAAGCTGGGCGTACGCCAGATCTCGAAGCTGATTTCGGGACAACTGTTCGGCGACATCACGCAGCTTTCCACTTCCATCGTGGTGGGCGCCGAGCGAATCGACGGCGTGGCCTGCGACATCTGGCAATCGGACGATTCTCACGGCGGGCGATGCAGACAGTGGCTGGCCGCGGATACAGGTCGACTGGCGCGGGCCCAATTCCTGCGAAAGATGAAATCGGGCGAGTGGAAAGTCGCGACGGACTACTCGCTCATCGAATACAACGTCGAGCCGCCCGAGGGCACGTTCTCGCCGGAACCGCCCGAGGGCTACACGGCGAGCAATTCTCCCCAGACCGCTTACCCCACGGAGCTCGACGCCGGCATGTTCACCGGATGGAGCGACGAACAATGGCACTACAAGTGCGGCCCGAGGGTTGCCTTTGCCCTGGCGGATGGGAGTATCGTTCTCGGATGGCAGAGCTTCGACCCCAAGGACGCAGAACAGCAGGCGCTGCTTTTTGAAGGCGCGACGTTCGGCGGGCCCCTGCCGAAGCTGCCCATCGAATTCTATGCCCTCAAACCGGCCGAGGGTCCCAGCGAACCCCTCTACACGGGATACCATCTGGCCTTCACACGCAAACAGGGCCAATTCGCCGAATGGGGTCTGTACGTTCCGAACGGCACGCCGCCCGCCGATGTCCAA
>JBDKUU010001079.1:0-4212 GCA_039679525.1 Phycisphaerales bacterium
GTTCCGCATAAGATCCGTGCAGTCCGAGCCTGGGGATCAGCCAGAAATCCACGAAGACCACGGCGCCCATCGGCATCAGCACCATGCCATAGAGCGCGACGAAATCGAGCAGTCGCATCGCGATGGCCGGGAACAGGGCGGCGAGAGTCGCGATGAGCCCGGTGATCAGCGTCACGCGGAATCGCGAGGACTTCGGGATGACCGCCTGGAAGGCGAGGCCCGCCCGGTAGATGGTCGGATTGGCCGTCGTCCAGCCGGCGACGATCACGCAAATCAAGCCGGCCAGACCGGCGGCCTGGTTGGCGAGCGGGCCCGGCAGCACGGCGGTGTTGCCCGGGTCCTGGTGCAACTGGAACGCGTAGAGGATCGACGCGGCCAGCCAGGCCAGGAAGTGTCCGAGGAACATGCCGGCCCCGGCCGCCACGGCGTACCAGGATTTCTTCGCGAACCGCAGCACGGACAGGTCCGACATGCCGATGTGCATCGCCATGTTGCAGAACCAGGCGAAGAACATCACGTGCCAGAAGGTGAACTTCACCTGTCCCGGCAGGGGATCGCCGCCTTTCCAGATGCTCGTTTTGGCCAGGGCCCAGACGTCGCCCAGGCCGTTGATCTGTGCGCCGGTGGCGTTGATGAACTGCCGCAGGCCGACCAGGCCGAACGCGATGAACACCAGGACCATCCAGGGGGCCGCGATATTGGCGACCTTGGACACGACCTGATAGCCGTAGGCCGCGACGACGGAAATCATTACGCCGCAGGCCAGCACGGCGAGCACCCATCCGATGCTGTTGGGGTACATGTCCGTCAGTCCGGGCATCGGGAACTTGAACCACACACCCAGGGCCGTGGCCGACACGGTGACCATGGCCCCGGCCAGGAAGCAGAACATCACGCCGTTGGCGAGGTTGTAGAGCGTCACGAGCTTTCGCCCGCAGATCTTCTCGAGTTGGTAGTAGAGCGTCAATCTCGCCCGTGTGGCGATCGGGGCGCACAGGAAGACCCAGCTCAGCACGGCCAACACGTTGCCCACGATCAGGCCGACGACGACGTCGTACGCGCTGACGCCGGCGGCCACGAACAAGGGGCCGATCATCAGTTCGGTCCCGGCCGTATGCTCGCCGGCGTACATCCCGACGAAGCTCTTGAACCCGAGCAACCTGCTCTGCGGCACCGGCTCGCGTTCGAACTCGCTGCCGCCCTGCGTCTCTTGAGACTTCTGTTCTGCGGTCATCGCGTCCATCCTTCGCCCCGGCGATGCCCCTCCTGCGTCGTCTCTCACGGTGCGGCCGGTCACGCGCCGAGGTAATTCCCGTATCCGATGATGATCGTCGACAGAATCAGCATGGCCAGGCCATACGACAGCTTTCGCTTGGTGCCCGCGCCGCTGCCTTTCCACTCCTTCAGGGCGATGCCCCACAGCGAGCTGAAGATGATGATGCTGGCCATGTGGAGCGTCCAACTGGAGAACTTATAGTTGCCCATCTGGGTCTCGCCCATCGTGTAGAAGAAGAACTGCAGGTACCACGTGACGCCGGCCACGGCGCAGAAGAAATAGTTGTTGAGCATGGGCACACGCTCGGCTTTCGGAGCGTCGGCGACGGCGGAACCCGCTGCGTCCGCGCCCTGTGCGGCGGGCTGCCGGCGGAGCGTCGAGTTGAAGTACTGGTAGCCCGTGCGGTTCTTGAGATTCAGCAGGATGCACCAGATGAAGTTGGTGGTGAAGCCGCCCAGCAGGACGACGACCAGCACCGGGAGTCCCTGCCAGAGCGTGTGCTTGGCGACGTACTTGTTCATATCGCCGCCGGCCGAGGCGATCTGGACCGCCACGCGCTTCAGATCGAAACTGGAATAGGCCGCGGGCTGCCTTCTGACCTCGGGGTCCTGAATCTTGGAGCGTTCGGCGTCGTACTTGACCAGCTCCGCGGCCGCGGGACTCTGGCTCTGCGACAGGCACGACGCAATCGCGTCGACTTCCGCCCGGGCGTTGGCGACGCATTCCGTCTGGTAATCGGAGAAATACTTGGACTTGCACAGGGTGACCGCCGCGGGATTCTGGCTCTGAGTCAGGAACGACGCGAGTGCGGCGGTGTCCGCCTCGGCGTTGCCGACGCATTTCTCCATGTAGGTCGCCACGGCGCCGCAATGCACGGTTTTCTCTGACGCGAGCGACTTGACCATCCTGGCGACAGCCGGAACCTGGGACTTCTGCATCTCTTCCCACAGGGTCTTCTCGTCTGCGCTGGCGATCGGCAGGGGATTGGTCACGCTCAGTCCGTCGGCCTGCGCCGCCTTCAGGAAGCTGTGCTTGAGCGTGAGGTCCTTGATGGGGTCGCCCGCCGCCAGGCCGTAGGAGAACGAGGCGCTCATGACGCCGGAGAACGTGGCGACCAGGATTCCCTTCCAGAAGCTGAATTCCTTGATGGCCTCTCTCTTTTTCTCCTCGGACATCTCGCGGTCCTTGGACACGCCGGCCATGCCGGTGACGACGATGCCCAGCACGCAGACGACGATGCCGGCGGCGATCCACAGGCCGGAGGTCGTGGAGAACTTGTCGACGAGCGTGCCGTTGAACAGCGGGGGCATCAGCGTGCCGAACACGGAGCAATAGCTCAGGGCGACCGCCATGCCCAGGGACATGCCGAGGTAGCGCATGGTCAGTCCGAAGGTCAGGCCGCCCAGGCCCCACATGGCGCCCCAGAAGTACGCCCAGAAGCACGAGGACGCGGGCGCCTCGCGCAGGACGGGGAACAGGACGCCGGTGATGGCGATGGCCATGACCCACGGGGCGATGATCCAACTGAAGAACCCGCCGACGAGCCAGGACACCTCCCAGGACCACTTCTTGACCTGGCGATAGGGCACGTAAAAGCTGCCCGATGCAAGTCCGCCCAACCAGTGGAAGATTACGCCAACGAATGGATTTGCCGCCATGACTGCCAGGTCTCCTTATCTACGCGCTGCGAAAGAGACAGCCTCGTACGCCTTCATTTCATCGATCCAACTCAACCCGATGGGGACGTTCGATTTCGTGCAATAGTAATCCCAGACCGCCCCGAAAGGCAAGGTTTTCAGTTCTTCGAGCATCGCCAGACGCGAGGTGTGGTCGCCCCAGGCCTCGATCCGCTTGAGCTGGTTCGTGGGCTCGAGCATCGCCATCAGCAGGGCCTTGAGCATGCAGCGGGTGCCGATGACCCAGGCCGCGATCCGGTTGATGCTGGCGTCGAAGAAGTCCAGGCCGATGTGGACGCGGCCGAGGTAGTCGCCGCGGACGAGTTCCTGGGCCAGGGCCGTCAGCTCGTCCGAGAGGATCACGACGTGGTCGCTGTCCCAGCGGACGCCGCGACTGACGTGCAGCAGGATCTCGTCGACGAACGTCATCACCGCGGAGATCTTGTCCGCGACGGTCTCGGTCGGGTGGAAGTGGCCGGTGTCCAGGCACAGCAGGATGTCGTTGGCGACGGAATAGCCCATGTAGAATTCGTGCGAGCCGACGACGTAGCTCTCGGAGCCGATGCCGAAGAGCTTGCCCTCGACGGCGTCGAGCAGGTAGTTGCGGCTGATCTTGTCGGCGGCCCGGATCTCGTCGAGCGATTCCTTGAGCCGCTCGCGCGGGCCCTTGCGATCGATCGGAATGTCCTTGTATCCGTCGGGGATCCAGGTGTTCAGCACGCAGGGCGTGCCGAGCTGGCGGCCCATGTAGGCCCCGATCTTGCGGCAGGCGATTCCGTGCTCGACCCAGAATTTGCGGATGGCCTTGTCGGCGCTGGAGAGCGTGAAGCCGTCGGCGGCCTTGGGGTGCGAGAAGTACGTGCCGTTGAAGTCCATGCCGAGCTTGTTGGCCTGGGCCCACTCGACCCAGTTCTTGAAGTGCCGGGGCTCGAGCTCGTTGCGGTCGGCCTTGCCCTTGGTCTCTGCGTAGCTGGCGTGCAGGTTTAGCCTGTGCCGGCCGGGGATCAGACGCAGCGCCTCTTCGAGATCGGCGCGCAGCTCGTCCGCGGTCCGCGCCTTGCCGGGATAGGCGCCGGTCGCCATGATGCCGCCGCCGCTGAGTCCGTCGGCGTTCTCGAAACCGCCGACGTCGTCTCCCTGCCAGCAGTGCAGCGAGATCGCGACTTTGCGAAGCTGCCTCATCGCCTTTTCAGTATCCACGCCGAACTCGCCGTAGCGTTCGCGTGCGAGTCTGTACGCCTGCTCGATCTGCCTTGAATT